>JBBRUO010000023.1:0-21309 GCA_038247725.1 Gemmatales bacterium | reverse complement strand
GGGTGTGGGGGCGGAACTGACCGGGAGCGGGGCGGTGATGGGGACGCCGGCGTACATGTCCCCGGAACAGGCCGGCGGCGGGGCCAAGTTCGTCGGCCCGGAATCCGATGTGTGGGCACTGGGCGTCATGCTGTACGAACTGCTCGCCCGGCGAACATGGACTTCGTGGCGCAGATCCTCGGCCGCCAGTTGGCCCCGCTGAATTCGGTCCGTCCGGACGTCCCCCGCGACCTGGAACTGATCGCGGGGAAGTGCCTGCGGCAGGAGCCGCGGGAGCGGTACGCGACAGCCGGCGAGTTGGCCGCCGACCTGCGGAACTGGCTGGGCGGCAAGCCGATCTCGGCGCGGCCGATCAACGGCGTGGAGGCGGCGGTGAAGTGGTCGCGGCGGAACAAGCCGCTCGCCGCGTCGCTGGCGGTGGCGGCGCTCGCGCTGGTGGCCGGCACGGCGGTGAGCGTGTGGCAGGCGGTGCAGGCGGAGGCACGGCGAGTGGACGCCGAAACGGCTCGCGAGCGGGAGGCGGGCCAACGGGCGACGGCGGAAGCCAACCTGAGGCTGGCCGGGCGGGCGGTGGACGACTGCTACAACGCGGTGACGAACAACCCGCTTCTCCAGGGCGACCGGATGAAACCGGTGCGGGGTCTGCTGTACTCGGTCGCCCTGCCGTACTACCGCGAATTCACGAAGGTGGCACCGGACGACCCCGCGCTACTGGCCGACCACGCCCGCAACCTGGACCGGCTGGTGCAGATCACCCAGGCCGTGGGATCCACCCAGGACGCTCTGGACACGTGCGACGAGCTGGTGGCCACCCGCGAGCGGCTCGCGGCCGGCGGGGACGCGGCGGCGAAACGCGACGCGGCCCAGGCGCAGCTCACCCGCGGGAACCTACTCCGCGTCGTTGGCCAGACGGAGAAGTCGGTGCCCGTGCTCCGCGCAGCGAGTGCCCGGTTCCTCGCCCTTGCCGACGACGAGGCCCGCCTCGAGGCCGCCCGAGCCCTCCGGTTGCTCGGCGTCAGTTACCGCGAGCTGTCCCGGCGGGACGAATCGGTCGCCGCGTGCGAGGAGGCGATTCGGCTGCTGGACGCCCTCCGCGAGCGGCAGCCGACGGACCGGCGATTCGCGTTCCAACTGGCGAGTACATATGGCGTCATCGGGTACACCCACGCCCTCCTCACGTCGCGGGCCGAGAACGGGCGGGAGCGGGCGAAGGCGGCTTACGACCTGCAACGGGAGCTGTCCCGCGATCTGGCCACCGCCGACCCGGACAACCCGAAGTACGCCGCCGAACTCGCCACCGCCTCGATGAATCTGGGCATCCTCTACTTGCGGCAGTTCGACGACCCGGTCAAGGCGCGGGAACTGTACACCGAGTCCCAGGACATCTACCGCCGGCTGTCCGACGCCTTTCCGGACGAGTTGGGGCACCTGACCGGACTGGCCGGGGCGTCCGGCAACTTGGCGAACACCTGTACGGGCGCGGAGGCGCGGCGGTACACCGACGAGGCGCGGGTGGCGTACGAGAAGGCGCTCGCCCGTGACCCGGACAACGCACGCCTTCGGACGCACCACTCGCTCACCCTGACAGACCTGGGGCAGTCGTTGCAGAAGGACGGTCAGGCGAGCCGGGCGATCGAGTACTTCGCCCGCGCGGTGGACGGGTTCCGAATGGTCCACACCCGCGACCCCGGCGATTACTACAACCGCGACTATCTGGCCCTCGCCCTCATTCTGCAAGGGGAGGCGCTGGTGCAACTCGGCCGGACGGCCGACGCCCACGCCCCCCTGGACGAGGCCACTAAGTTGGCGGAAGCGTTTCTCCGGGGCCAGGGGGCCGGTCACGTCAAGTACATCGGGCGGTTGTCCGACGCCTACTCCGCCCGATCCGCCCTCGACCGGGCGGAGAAGAAGCCGGCCGCCGCCGTCGCCGTCACCCGGAAGCGGCTACCGCTGTGCGAACAACTCGGCCAAAGCGGGTCGCGGAAGGATCACCTGTTCTCGGTAGCCGAAGGGTTCGCCGCGTGTGTGCCGTTGGCGGAAACCGATAGCGACCGCAGGGAGTATGCCGACGCCGCAATGGCAACTGTTCGGCAGGCGGAGCAGTGCGGGTTCACGGAGGCGGCGAAGTTGGTGGCGTCCGCGGAGCTCGCGCCGCTCCGCGAGCGGGACGACTTCAAGAGGCTGATCGCCGAGCTAGAAGCGAAGGCGAAGAAGCAACCCCAGGTGGAGGCTCCGCCGCAAAAGAAGTGACGGCCGGTCGAAAAATCCGGGCTTGGACGCGCCCAGAAGTACTTCCTCGCGGCGCTGCTACTGAAGCCGAAGCCGCACCAGTGGCCGGAACTCGCCCCGCAGCCGCGGGCGGTGAAGCCACGGCCAGCACCCGCTGTTTCCGTTATACCTGATGGGATGCCCGGTTTCGCCCACCCGCTGTTTCTGTTGCTGCTGCCCCTCGCCCCGCTGGTGGCGTGGCGGCACCTCCGCCACCGCCGGCCGGCGGTGCGGTTCCCCGACGCCTCTCTCTTCGCGGGCCTGCCCGTCGGCCGCGCCGCCCGCGCCCGCTGGGGCGGGTGCCTCCTGCGCGGGTTCGCTGCCGCCGCCCTCGTCCTCGCCGCCGCCAACCCGCGGCGGCCGGACCTCCGCACCCCAGTGCCGGTGGACGGCATCGCCATCGCCCTCGCGCTGGACGTGAGCGGCAGCATGGCGGAGCCCGACTTCGGCACCGCCGCCGCGCCCGTCACCCGTCTCGGCGCGGCGAAGCAGGCGTTCCACCTGTTCGTCGCCGGCGGCACCGCCCCCGACGGCACTACCGTGGAAGGACGGCCGAACGATCAGCTCGCGCTCGTCACCTTCGCCGCCGTGCCGCGCACCACCTGCCCGCTCACGCTGAATCATTCCGTGCTGTTGAAAGTGCTGGACGACCAACAGCCGCTGAACGGCATCCACGCCGGCACGAACATCGGGGACGCCTTGGCCGAAGCCGCGATTCGCCTGCTGGCCGCCGGGAACCGGCCGAAGGTGATCGTCCTGTTGAGCGACGGCGAACATAACAAGAGCGGGGAAACCTCGCTGCTCCCGCTGCAAACGGCCGACCTCGCGATGAAACTTGGCATCCCCGTTCACGCCATCGATTGCGGGGGCGATGGGCCGACGACGAATCCGGACGAGGCCAGGCAGCGGGCGGACGGCCGGGCCATCCTGGAAGCCGTGGCGACGACGACCGGCGGGCGAGCGTTCGTCGCCGACAACGGCGAGGAGCTGCGAACCGTGATGAAGACCATCGACGGGCTGGAGCGCCGGCCCGCACCGGCCCCGCGCTACCGCCGGTATCACGACTTCGGCCCGTGGTGCGGTCTCACGGCGGTGATCGTTTTGATCCTGCTCACCGCGCTCGAACGCACCCGCTGGAGGACGCTGCCGTGATGGACTTCTCCGCGTGGCAAACCGGGCTGGCGACCGCGTGGGCGGACTTACGCCAATTCCTGGCCGACGTGCGGTTCGCGCGGCCGCTGCTGCTGTGGCTGGCGGTGTGGCCCATCGCCCAAGGTGCCCTCGGCTGGGCCGCGGGGCGGCGGAGTCGCCGGCGGTTGGCGCTCGTCGGCCGGGCCGGGGCGGTGGCGGGGTTGCTCACCGACCGTCAGGGCACCGGGTGGGCGGCGCGACTCGCGTTCGGCCTCGGGTGGTCGGCGTTGGCTCTCGGCTTGGCCGGCCCGCGCTGGGGGAAAGGCGACGACGGCGGGGTCGCGGTCGGCCGGGACGTGGTCGTCGTCCTCGACTTCAGCCGCAGCATGCTGGCCGAGGATTTGAAGGACAGCCGCCCCCGGTGGGAGGCCGCCACGGACGCCGTCCGCGACCTGCTCGACGCCGCCCGCGGGACCGGCGGGCACCGCATCGGCCTCGTCGCGTTCGCCGCCCGGCCGACGCTGGTGGTGCCGCTGACCACCGACTACGCACACCTGGCCGCGCGGCTGGACGACCTGTCGGGCGAGTTGCCGCCCAACGAGGTGCGGCCGGCCGACGACACCGCCAAGTCGGGCACGCGGATCGGGGCGGCGCTGGCGCTGGCCGTGGACGCACACGACATGCGGTTCCCCGGCGCGCAAGACATCCTGCTGTTCAGCGACGGCGACGACCCGGCCGGCGACCGCGAGTGGGCCCGCGGCGTCACCGCCGCCCGCGCCCGCAACATCCCGGTTCACGTCGTCGGCATCGGCGACCCGGAGCGCGGCAGCCCGATTCCGCTGAAGAGGGAACCGCTCGAACGCGACGGCGTCATCATCGAGACGAAGCTGCACGAGGACGTGTTGACGGCCGTCGCCACCGAGGGCCGCGGGCGGTACATCCCGGCCCGCCGCGATTCGCCGCCGGTGTCCGACTTCCTCGCCGGCCTGCCCGACTTCCCCCGCGAGTGGGCCGACGACGCCGCCCCGCAGCCGGTGGACCGCTCGGTGTGGTTCTTCGCCGCCTCGCTCGTCTTTCTGGTAGTCTGGTTGTGGCGGGCGAAGTGACGTCCGGTGTCGCCGGCAGCGGGGAAATCGCCATGCGAGTCATCACCGTCGTCCTGTTTCTCGGACTCGTCGCCGTCGCCGCGAACCCGGCGACCGAGCGGGCCGTGGAGGACCACATCCGCGCCGGGAACGCCGCCTTCGCCCGCGAGCAGTACGCCCTCGCCGAAGAGCACTATGTCGCCGCCGAGGAACTCACCGCCGACCCCGGCTTGGTCGCCTTCAACAAGGGCGCGACCGCCTTCCGCCGGGGCGACTGGCGGGAGGCCGAGGCGGACTTCACCCGCAGCCTGGACGACCGCGCCTGCCCCGCCGACCGCCGCGCGAAGGCCCTGTACAACCGGGGCGTCTGCCTGATCCGCCGGGGCGGGCTGAACGAGCTGCGCACCGCCATCGACAGCTTCGAGCGGTGCCTCGCCTCGCCCGCCGCCGACGCCGCGCTGACCGCCGACGCCCGGCACAACCTGGAACTGGCCAAACTGCTGTGGCTCGAAGCGCGGGCGAGAGAGTCGGACAAGCCGATCCCGAACGACCCGCCGGAGGCCCCGCCCGACCCGCCGCCGGCCGACACGACACCGCCGGATCAGGGGCCGGGTGGGGACCAGCCGGGGACGGATCAGGTGCCGACGTCGCCGGACATCGACCCCCTCACCGGCCTCCCACGACCGGGTGACAACGCCGCCAAGACGGATCGCCGGACGCCCGGTCAGGGGACGCTGCCGGTGAACGTGGGCGGGGCCGCGTTGCCACCCCGGACACCGGCCGAGGTCCGCGAGTACCTGCGGGGCGTGGCCGAGCGGCTGGCGAAGGACCGGCGGAGCGTGGCGGAATTGGTGGCCCCCCCGGAGCGGCCGAATGTCAAGGATTGGTAGCGTTTTCGCGCTGGTACTCGCCGGTACCGCCGTCGCGCAGGTGCCGACGCGACTGGAGCAGATCGGGGCGGTGGCGCGGTCCCAGCCGGACTTCTACGGGGCCATCGCCGGGCCGGGCGAGACCGTCCGCGTCGAATGGAAACTGTCCGCGTCGGCGGCCGAACTCGGCGAGTCGGTGCGACTGACGCTGACCGTCCGCAACGCCGTCAACCCCCAGGAACTGACCCGCCCGGACCTCGGCAAGCGGGCGGACTTCGCCGCGCTGTTCTCGCTCATCGAACCCGTCCCCGACCCTCAGCCGGCCGCCGACGCGACGGCCGTCGAGTTCGTCTACTCCCTCCGCCCGCGGAACGTCGGGACGCTGACCGTGCCCTCCGTGAAGTACGCCTTCTACCACCCGCGCTTCCCGAAGGGGCGGGAGATGCAGGCCCGCTACCTCGAAGAGTTGACGCTGGCCGTCACCAAACCGGTGGTGACGGTGGCTCCGCCGGTGCCGCTGACCGGGCCGGCGTCGTTCTTCGCGCCGGCGAGCGGTTCGTATGCCAGCGCGGGCACGGTGCCGGGTACGTACTGGCTCTCGCTACTGTGGGGCGCGCCCGCCGTCTTAGTCTGCTGGGTGGTTCTCTGGCGGTGGCTGTTCCCGGACGCCACCCGATTGGCGAGACTTCGCCGGAACCGCGCCGTCCGCCGCACCCTGGACCGCCTCCGCGCGGCGCACCGCGCGGCGGACCCGGCGGGCGCGACCGCGACCGCGATCCGCGATTACCTGTCCGCCCGCTTCGGCCTGTCCCCGGTGGCGGCGACACCGGCCGAGGTGTCGGAGGGGCTGACCGAACTGACCGTGCCGCCGGAGCGCGTGTCGGAGGCGGATGAACTGCTCCGCCGTTGCGACGCCGACCGCTTCGCCCCGGAGCCGACCCGCACCGCCATCGCCGCCGACGCGATCCGCCTCGTCGAACGGTGGGAAGGGGTGACGAAATGACCGCGCTCCTGGTGGCCACCTTGCTGGTTCCATCGCTGCCGGGCCGCACGCCGGACGAAGCCACCATCCGACTGAACGATGCGTCGGTCGCGTTCCGAGCCGGGGTCGAAGCGCGTGGGGATGCGGCCCGCGCGCGACAACTGTTTCGGGACGCGGCGGATGGCTTCGATTTCAACTGGGAAGCGGGGGACCGTTCCGCGCGGCTGGCCACCAATCGCGGGCGGAGTCACTTCCTCGCCGGGAACGTGCCGATGGCGGTGGCCGCGTTCCGCGCCGGGCTACGAGAGACGCCCTACGATGTGGACCTGTTGCGCGGGCTGGCCGACTGCCGCGCGGCGATTCCCTACCCGACCCCCTCGTCACCCGACGAGCAACTCCGCCCCGACCCGCCGAGCGGTTGGCGGCACCGCGTCAGCGACTGGGACGTGTTCCGGCTGGCTGTCATCGCGGTGTCACTGATCGTCGTTGGCCTCGCCCGGCGGTTCACCGCCCGCGACGGGTGGGCGGTGCCGGTCGCCGTCATCGGCGGGATCGGCACGCTGGCGTGTCTGATCGTGGGCTGGAAGTTGGACGCCGAACGCGCCGCCGAGGCCGCGCGACCGGCCCTCGTGGTGACGGCCGATACGACCTTGCGGAAGGGGAACGGCTTCACCCACCGGCCGCGCATCGAGGCGACGATACCGCGCGGCACGGAGGTGACGGAGCGTACGCGGCGGGGCGGGTGGGCGCAGGTGGAAGTGGCCGGCGGGGCGGTCGGCTGGCTACCGGAGTCCGCCGTTCGTCTTGTGAAGTGACTACCGCTGGTCGATGGGCAAGGAGTGCGACGGCACCAGTACAACGGGCGGGGCGGAATTTTTACGGCACTCGTCGCCGCCAGTAACCCGGTTTGCGGCGGTCGTGTGGCACGGCGATCACCAACACGCGGGTCGGCTCTTCGACGTACACGAGGCGGTACGGGAACTTCTTCAGACGGCAGAAGCGCGTGCCAAACATGTCCGGGGAGCCGGTGCCGGGCGAGTGACCAATCCGCGCGACCGCGTCGTCGAACGCGGCCGTGAAACGGGCTAGCAAACCCGCTCCGAACCGCGCGTAGTAGCGCTCGACCCGACGGGCGTCTCGAATGGCCAAGGAATCGACGTCAACGGTCATCGCCATCGGTGTCTTCGAAAATGCGTTTGCGGGCTTCTTCCCAGGGAATCGGCACCGATTTGCCGGAGCGGACGTCCTCCAGCCGACGGGCGATCTCTTCGGCCCACGCCTGCTCGTAATCCGCGTCCGGCGGCCCGTCCAGGCTTTCCATCAGCCGGTCGGCGAGTTCCAACCGGTCGTCCTCCGGCAGCGACAGGGCGGCCGCGGTGATTTCATCGCTGTTCGCGGTCATGGTGAATCCTCCCACGGGTTCCGGCGACCGAACTACCGCTGGTAAATGGGCAGGTAGTGGGACGGCACCGACAGCACCAGCACGGCGATGGCCGTCTGGTAGGCGGGGCCGACGTGGGCCTCGCGGGAATCCCGCCAGCCGCCGTTGTCCCGTTGGGTGGCGAGTAACTTCTTGTTCATCTTGGCGTAGAACTCCTCCCACTTCTTGCCGCCGACTTGGTGGTAGGCGTGGGCGGCGTAGTACAGGCCGTACCAGTAGTGGCCGCGGTCCTCGCCGACGCTGTCCATGTACTTGACCGCGCCGTCGATCTGCTTGGCCTCGTAGTCGCCGCACAACTGCAAGACGCACACCCCGGCGGCGGTGCGGGCGTAGCCGGGGCCGGACGAGCGGGGCATGTACAGGTACCCGCCGGTGCGGCCGTCGTGGCACTTGTTGATGTACCCGATGGCGTTGTCCATCACCTCCTTGGGCACGTTCAGGCCACTGTCCTTGGCCCCCCGCAGGGCCATCACCTGCATGATGGTGACGGAGATGTCGGCCCCCGTGGGCTGCGGCTCGTACCGCCACCCGCCCTCGCGGTTCTGGCACTTGCAGATGAGGGCGATGGCCTTCTTCAGTACCTTCTTCACCTCGTCGTCGCCGGTCATCCCCCACGCCTGGGTGAGGGCGAGGGCGGCCATGCCGTGACAATACATGTTCCCGCCGCGGCCGACCAAGTAGCCGTCCTCGCGGGCGGCGGCGAGCAGGTTGCGGACCCCCTTGGCCACCTCCGGCCCGTACTTCCCCTGGCCGGGGACGTGCCCCTGCGACATGAACGCGAGCAGGGCGAACGAGGTGACGGCGGTGTTGTTCCCCCACCCGCCGTCCTTCTCCTGGTTGTCCTTCAGCCACTCCAGGGCTTTGTCGATGGCCTTCTTGGTCTCGTCGCTGATCTTCACCTTCTCTTCCGCGGCGGGCTAACAAGACGAACAGGTCCGTTAGCGGCCCGGCTGCTTCGGCTTGTCGCTGGTCTTGATGTTGATGTTGTACTGCTTGATCAGCTCGCGGAACTCGGCCGGGAAGGCGGCCTCCGAGTTCTGCTGCACCTTGTCCCGCTCCTGCTTCTGCAAGTTGATGAACGCGCCGGTCCCTTCGGCGTCCTTCCCGGCGGAGGCGGCGTTCTTCAGCTTGCCGTCCCCTTGCCGGTCGCCGTTGCCGGTGCCTTCGTTCTTCTCTTGCCCGTCACCCTTTCCCATACCCGTGCCCATCCCTTGACCCATTCCCATGCCCATTCCTTGACCCATCCCCATGCCCATCCCTTCGCCCATGCCCATCCCCATTCCTTCGCCCATGCCCATCCCCATGCCGGGGGCCATCGCCATCTGACCCATGCCGGGTTGGGCTCCCGGTTGGCCCATCGCCATCGCGGCGGCGTTCAGCGAGTCGAGAGCTTGTTGGAGTTGTTGGGCGGCCTGCTGCTGGTTCATCCCGGCCTGGGCCGGTTGCCCCTGGCCGAGTTGCTGCTGGGCCTGTTGCAGGTTCTGCTGGGCTTGTTGCAGTTGGTTTTGCACGGCCATCGGGGCCTGGGCCTGGGCCTGCTGGAGGGCGGCTTGCGCGGCCTGGGTCGCCTGCTGCGACTGCTGAAGGGCCTGGGTGGCCTCCTTCAACTGCTGCTGGGTCTTGGCCAGTTCGCCGGGATCCTTGGCCTGCCCCGGCATCGGCTCACCCATCCCCGGCATCGGCTCACCCTTCCCCGGCATCGGCTCGCCCTTCCCCGGCATCGGCTCGCCTTTCATCGGCTCCCCCTTCATGGGCTCCCCCTTCATGGGTTCGCCTTTCATCGGGTCGTTCTTGGCGGCCTCTTGGAGTTTCTCCAGCGCCTTCTGCTGGTTCTCCAGGGCCATCGGGATGTCGCCCTTTTCCAGCGCCTTGGCGGCCTCGGCGGCGTCCTTGGCGGCGTCGGGCTGCATCAGCTTTTCGGCCTGATCGGCGAGGTCTTGCTGCAACTTGGCGAGGTCTTGCTGGGGATCGCCCTTCATCGGGTCCGTCGGCTCGCCCTTCATCGGGTCGTTCTTGGCGAGTTGGTCGGCGGCCTTCTTCGCCTCGTCGGCGGCCTTCTTCGCCTCGTCGAGGGCCTTGGCCACGTCCTTCGCGGCCTGGGCCGGGTCCACCTTGTTCGGCTGGAGGGCGGCCTGGTCGGCGATTTCCTGGGCTTTCAGGTCGTCGATCTTCTTGGCGATGTCGTTCTGGGCGTCTTGCAGTTTGTCTGCCGCTTTCTTGGCGTCGTCGGCGGCCGGCATCGGCTTCTCGGCGTCCAGGTTGGCCTTGGCCATGTCCTGGTTCTTGGTGGCGTCGTCGATCTTCTTGGCCGCGTCCGGGGCGACGTCCTTCACCGCGTCGGCCACGTCCTTGGTCGGCGGGGTGAGTTTGTCTTGCTTGTCGGCGGTGTCGGCCGGTTTGGGCGCGTCCTTGGCCATGTCGGCCGCCTTCTTGGCGTCGGCGGCGACGGCCTTCTCGTCCTTGATGATCTCGTCCAGTTCCTTCGCGGCGTCTTCCAACTTGGCGATGTCGTCGCGGCGCTTCTCGATGGCGGCGGCCTGGGCTTCCAACGCCTTCTTGGCTTCGGTCAGCGCCTTGATGGTGTCGTCCTGCTTCGGCTGGGCGGCCTTGGCGTCCGGCTTGGCGAGGTCGTCGGCGGCCTTTTTGGCCTCGTCGGCGGCCTTGGCCAGCGCGTCCGTCACGGCCTTGTTATCCGGCAACGGCAGGGCCTTGATCTCCTCCGTCTTCTTGGCCACGTCCTTCTGCGCCTCGGCGGCCGGCTTCAGCGCGTCGGGCTTGTCCTCGTTCTTCTTGGTGTCCGCCTTGGCGGCGGTCTGGTCCTTGATCGCCTTCTCCACCTCGGCGATGGCCTTCTTCGTGGCGTCGAGCGGGTCGGTCTTCTGCTTCTCGGCGGCGGCGATCATCTTGTCGAGTTGTTCCTTCGCCTCGGTCAGCCGGTCGGTGGCGTTCTCCTGGGCGTCGGCGGCCTGCTGGGTGTCGTCGTTCTTCCGCAGTTCGTCCTGGGCGCGGCGCATCTCGGACTCGGCCGGGGCGAGTTTGGCGGCGACTTCCTTCGACACTTGCTCGATGGCCTTCTTGGCGTCGCGGGTGTCGAACTCGACCTTGGCCTGCCGGTCGGCGAGTTCGGTCGCCTGCTCCTTCGCCGCCTTCACGGACTCCGGATCCTTCTTGTCGGCCGGCTTCTTGGCCTCGGTGTCCTCCCTCAGTTTCTTCTCGGCCTGAATGGCTTTCTCGATCTTGTCGCGGGCCTCCTTCATCACCGTCAGGTCGTCCTTCGGGGTGCGGAGGGCGGCGGCGAGGGCTTGCAGTTCCTTGGAGGCGGACAACTGGCGGTCGGCGGCGGACTTGAAGTCGGAGTTGGTCAGCGACATGCGGGCCAGTTCCATCTCGGCGATGAGGCGGCCGGCGCGGGCGGGGACGCTGGCGGTGTCGAGCCGCTGCTTCTGTTCGGGTTGCAGTTTACCCCGGAGGACGGCGGCGTCGTTGACGAACGCCGACAGGCCGCTGCGGAGGTCGGTCTGGGCGTTGGCCATCACGTCCTTCTCGTCGACGATCTGGCGGGGCTTGTTGCGGCCGGTCCCGGCGGTGGCCCGCAGGTGCAGGTCGAGCTCCTCCCGCGCGGCCTTGTCCAGCCGGTCGGCGGCGTGGTCGAGCGACTTCAGCACGTCCATCCGCAGGTACAGGTCGAGCAGGGCGGTGACGATCTCCCGGTTCTTCTTGGCGGCCAACTTCTGCTCGGCCGTGGCCGTCTCCGGCGTGGCGGCCGTGGCGGCCGTGGCCAAGTGTTGCAGCACCACCGGCATCTGGTCCTGGCTCAGTCCCCTCAACTTGTCGGCCACTTCGGCGAGCAACTTCCGCTGGTTGCCGGTCTCGCCGGTGGCGGCGGTCGAGTCGGCGGCGATGGCCCGCAGGGTGGAGGTGATGCGGCGGGCGGTCTGCTCGGCGTCGGCGATGGCCCGCTCTTGCAGGCGCTTCTGGACGATCGGGTCGAGTTCGGCGGCGAAGGCGGGGGCTGAGAGCAGCACCGCCACGGCGAAGGCGGCCAGCGGGCGGAGGGTCATCGCGTCACCTCGATGTTGGGCGGGGAGGAGAAAGCCCGCCGCGGGGATCACTCAAGCCAGTATCCGGCGAATTCCGCCGGAAAGCAATGTGGAAACGGCGGAATCCGAACCCCGGACCGGCGTGGTTCCGGGGAGGACTCCGCCCGCGGAACGCCTAAAGTAACGGACGCCGCACCCCGTCCCCCACCCTACGCCCGCGAACCGCCATGCTGCTGCTGTCCTGCACGAACGTGTCTCGCGGGTACGACGCCACCCCGCTGTTCGACGAGGTGTCGTTCGAGCTGCACGTCGGCGAGCGGGTCGGGTTCGTCGGCCCGAACGGGGCCGGCAAGACCACCCTTCTGCGGGTGCTGGCCGGGGAGGACGAACCGGAGTCCGGGGCGGTGAAACTGCACGCCGGCGCGCGGCTGGGGGTGCTGCGGCAAGTGGCCGACTTCCCCCCCGGTCGCACGCTCTTTCAGGAGGCCAAGTCCGCCTTCGACGAACTGTTGGCCACGCAAGCCGAGATGCAACGGGTCGCCGAGTTGATGGGCACCGTGACCGACGAGGTCGAGACCCGGCAGCTTCACGCCCAGTACGACCGGCTGAACGAACTGCTGGCGGTGAACGACGCCTACACGCTGGACCACAAGGTCGAGGACGTGCTGACCGGGTTGGCCTTCAAGAAGGCCGACTTCGACCGCGACGTGCTGTCGTTCAGCGGCGGGCAACAGCGGCGGCTGCTGCTGGCGAAGTTGCTCCTCTCCGCGCCGGACGTGATGCTGCTGGACGAGCCGAGCAACCACCTGGACATCGACACCACCCGCTGGCTGGAGAACTACCTCGCCCGCCAGCCGCAAGGGATGATCGTGGTGTCCCACGACCGGTACTTCCTGGACACCGTGGCGAACAAGATCTTCGAGTTGCACGCCCGCCAGATCACCAGCTACCCCGGCAACTTCCGCCAATACGTCCGCCTGCGGGACGAGCGGTACGACCGCATGCTGAAAGAGTGGGAGGCGCAACGGGAGATGATCGGGAAGCAGGAGGAGTACATCCGTCGGGCGCACTACGGGCAACTCGCCAAGCAGGCGCAGTCGCGGGTGAAGATGCTGGACAAAGTCGAGCGGCTGGACAAACCGACGAAGGTGTCCGGGCCGAGCATCCAGTTCAACGACGTGACCCGCGCCGGCGACGTGGTGTTCCACGTCGAGGACCTGGCGATGGCGTTCGGCGATTTGAAGCTGTTCTCCGACATGCGGTTCGACGTGAAGCGGGGCCAGCGGCTGGGCATCATGGGGCCGAACGGCACCGGCAAGACGACGCTGCTGAAGATCCTGCTGGGCGAACTCGAACCGACCGCCGGCAAGGTGCAGCGCGGGCACCTCGTCTTCCCCGGCTACCTGGACCAGCACTTGAAGTTGCTCGCGGAAGACGAGCCGCTCATTCGCGCCGTCTGGCCGGAGCCCGACCCGGCGTGGACCGAGCAGAGGATGCGCGACTTGCTGGGCAGTTTCGGTCTGCACGGAGACACGGTGGACCAGCCGGTCCACCAGCTCAGCGGCGGGGAGCGGAGCCGGGCGGCGCTGGCCAAACTGACCGTCGCCGGGACGAACGTGTTGATCCTGGACGAGCCGACGAACCACCTGGACATCTGGGCGTGCGACTCGCTGGAAGAGGCGCTGAAGAACTACCAGGGCACCTGCATCGTCGTCAGCCACGACCGGTATTTCCTCAACCGCGTGGTGGACCTGCTCATCGTGTTCGAGCCGTCCGGCCGCACCGAAGTGGTGTACGGCAACTACGACCTGTACGAGTCCCTCCGCGCCAGCCGCGAGGCGGAAGACCGGGAGCGCGGGGTCCGGAACACGCCGACCGCGAGCCGCGACGCGACGTCGGCCGCGAGTTCCGCCGCCGGCGGGAAGGTGAAGCGGAAGCGGAAGTACCCGTTCAAGAAGGCCGGCGAAGTGGAGGCGGAGATCGGGGCGATGGAGGCCCGGCTGGCGGAGTTGGAGGAAGCGCTGACCACCGCCGGCGTTTACCGCGACCCGGCTCGGTTGAAGGAGACGATGGCCGAGATCGAGGCCGGCAAGGTGCGGCTACCGAAGCTCTACGAACACTGGGAGGAGGCCGTCGAATTGAACGGGTGAAATGCCGGTGGTAGAATTGCCTGCGTGCGGACGCCCACGAGGAACCCCATGATCGCCGATGCCCCACACCCGAACCAACTGCTGAAGCGAATCGCCGAGTTGGAATCCGAAGTCGCCCAGTTGTCCACCGCGCGGCAGAAGGATCGCGCCCAGGTCCGCGACCTGCTCGCGCAACTCGTCCCGTATAAACCGGTGACGGCCGCTGAACTGCAGGACATGACGCACGGCCCGCGCGGGACGCCGATCACCGACCTCATCGCCGAGTGCGAACAGGGCACGCGATGAGCGGCGACACCCGATACCATCTGGCACAATCCGAAATCGTCTCGAACGGCTTCCGGACCATCGTGGCTCAAGCCAAGGCGGAGCAGCGGCGCCCCATTTTCACCCGCGCCAGTCGTTGGATCATTGAGGAATTGGCCCGCACCCCAAACGAGTTCGGCGAATCGCGGGAGTACCTACCCGACGCGGAGATCGCCATGCGGTGTGGGTTCGCGCGACCAGTCTACGTCGAGTTCGGCGTCCACGAGGAGAGTCGCACCGTCTTCCTTCGCCGGTTCGAATTGCTTCCACGCACGGCGGAGGAAAACAACCCGTCGGGTTGATTCGGTTGCCTCGCAGGCTCAAGACGGGTGCGAACTCGTTACGTCTGTCTGCACATTTCCGACTCGGCGCTTCCCCAATCCTCACCGGAATGGTAAACTTTGAGCCTGCACCCCGATCCCCTTCCGGTTCCAAGGCACGTCCCATGTTCCGCCTGATATTCGGCGCATGTCTGCTGTCCGCCGTCGCGTCCGCCGCCGAGGTCCCCCCGCCACCCCGTGCGGTGCCGACCCAGACGCCCACGCCGACGGCCGAGAAGATGCCGCTCACCGGCCTCGCGCCGGCGAAGCTATTCCCCGACCTGTGCCAGTATCGGTACCGCGTCAGCACCACGTCCGAACTGTGCCAGCAGTACTGCGATCAGGCGCTCGGCTTCTTCTACTCCTATGTGTGGATCGAAGCCTCGCGGTCGTTCGAGACGGCGCTCCAGCACGACCCCGATTGCGCGTTCGCCTGGATGGGGCTGTATCGCGGGATGGAAAAGTGGGGCAGCGGGTCGAAGGTGCCCGGCGCGAACGGGCTGCTGGCGGCCGTCGGCACCGGCATCCAGCCGGCCCTGCCGGAGCGGCTGACGAAGTCGCCCCGAGACTTCGCCCTGCACAGGGCGAAGGAGTTGATGCCGCAAGCCAGCCACCGCGAACAACTGCTCATCCGGGCGAAGCTGCAGGAGAAGGGCATGTGGCCGGACGTGAAGCCGGACGAGCGGAAGAAGAAGGCCGGCGCGACCCTCGACGAGTTGCTGACGCTGTACGACGACGACGAGGAGGGCTGGTTCGCCCGCGCCCAGGTGGCGGACGGCTCGTACTCGCAGGCGGTGTTTTACAAGGCCCTGTTGAAGGTGAACCCGCTGCACCCCGGCGCGAACCACGAGTTCGTCCACATGTTCGAGAACCTGCAACGGCCGGCGCTCGGCTGGCCGTACGCCGAGAAGTACATGGAGTCGTCTCCGGGCCTCCCGCACGCCTTCCACATGCAGGCCCACCTGGCCATGCGGATCGGCAAGTGGAAGTTCACGTCGGACTGGAGTTCGCGGGCGCTGGCCATGCAGAAGAAGTACCACGAGTACCAGGGCGTGACGCCGCGCGAGGACCACCAGTTCCAGCACCACATGGAGACGCTGACGCGGAGCCTCGTCCACGACGGCCGGTTCGCCGAGACGCGGGCGGTGAAGAAGGACGCCGAGGGATACAAGTACGCCTTCCGGCCCGAGTGGTTCCGCATGGCCGTGGCGCAGAAGAACTGGGCCGAGACGAGCAAGTTGATCGACGCCATGCGGAAGTCCGACAAGCAGGGGGCGGCGTACCACGCGGCCGTGGTCGCGCTGGAACAGGGCGACACCAAGCGGGCCGCCGCCGAGGTGGACGTCATCCGCGGCTCCGGCAGCAAGTCCGCCGGCCGCAACGAGAACCGCCTGCTGGAGGTGCAGGGGCGGCTCTTGTGCCAGACGGGGCAAGGCGAGGAAGGGTGCAAGTTGTTCCGGCGAATCATCGCGAAAACCAAGGACAGTTTCGGCGCGCACGCCTGGGGCGGCGGGGCCTACTTCATGGAGATGTGGGGCATCGCGGCGCTCGAAGGCGGCGTCGCCGGCGAAGCCGAAGAGGCGTTCCAGGAGGCGCTGGCGCACGACGCCGGCAGCGTCCGCGGGGCGCTCGGGTTGTGGGCGCTGTGCGACCGGCTGGGCCGGCTCGACGAAGCCAGCCGCTACCTCAAGGTGGCCCTGCGGTGCTGGGAGAAGGCCGACCCGAAGGACTTCGCCACGCTGAAGTCCGACATGGCCCGCCGCGCGGAGAACGTCCGCGTGCCCGGCAGCGTCACCGAACCCGCCGATATTGACGAGGGGAAGTGAGGAGTGACGTTGCGGCGATTTCAAAAGCCGCGGCAGCGACGGGGTCGGTCGCGGTCGATGTTCCCCGCAAGGGGAACGAGGCCCGACGCCGACGGTTTCGCGGGAATGGTGGTTGGCTGTCGGGCCTCCCCGGCCTGCGGCCGGCTCGACCGCGACCTACTTCGCCGTTGTCGGGCCATGCACCTCAATGCTCGCCGCCGCGCGGCACCTCAGCCAACTTCCGCACGGCTGCGATTAACCCCGCCGAGGTGAACTCGGTCGCCTCGGCGGCGACCGGGTAACCGCAAGCGCGGATGGCGTCGCCGGTGACGGGGCTGATGGCGACCAACTTCACCTCACCCCGGTTCACGCGGCCCTTCAGCACGTCGTCGAACGCCCCCAGCACCGCCCGCGCGATGTTCGAACTGCTCAGCGTCACGAACTCGATCTCGCCGCGTCGCAACGCGCTGAACGTGTCGCCCTCCGGGTCGATGGCGTCGGTCTGGTCGTACACCGTCACTTGCCCCACGGTCGCCACCGTCGCCAGGCCGACGGTCAGCGCCTCGCGGCCCCGGTTCGCCCGCGCCAGCAGCACCCGCTTCCCCGCGACCAGCGGTGCCAGCACGTCGATCAACCCCTCGGAGGAGAACGTCGCGTCCGGCACGGCGTCCGGGTTCAAGCGGTACTCGCGCAGGGTGTCGGCGGTCCTCGGCCCGATGGCGGCGATCTTCACCGCCCCCAAATCCCGCAGGTCGCGACCGATGGCGAGCAGGCGGTCGAGGAAGAACCGCACGCCGTTCGCACTGGTGAAGACGAGCCAGTCCCACGCGGGTTCGCGCAGTTGGCCGAGCGCCGTGTCCAGCGGGGCGAGGTCGGTCGGGTAGGTGACCGTCATCGTCGGCAACGTGAACGTCACCGCGCCGAGGTTTTCCAACTCGCGGACCATCCCTTCAGCCTGGTGCTTCGGCCGCGTCACAATCACCCGGCGACCGAACAGCGGGCGGGACTCGAACCACGACTTCGGCTGGCGGTGCCGGACCGACTCGCCGATGAGGATCAACCCCGGCGCTTCCAGCCCGGCGGCGCGGCGGGCCTGCTCCAACTCGGCGAGCGGGGCGGCACACGACCGCATCTCGCCGGTGCTGGCGCGTTCGACGATCACCGTCGGCGTGTCGGCCGGCTTGCCGTACTTCAGCAGTTCGGAAATGAGGATCGGCAGCCGGGCCACGCCCATGTAAATCGCCAGCGTGCCGGGGAACTTGGCCAGCACTTCCCAGTCGAGCCGGCTGCCCGGCTTCTGCGGCAACTCGTGCCCGGTGACCAGCGCGACGGCGCTGGTGTGCAGGCGATGCGTGATGGGGATGTCGAGGTACGCGGCGGCGGCGAGCGCGGCGGTGACGCCCGGCACGATCTCGTACCCGACGCCGGCGGTGCGCAGCGCCTCGGCTTCTTCCCCGCCGCGGCCGAATACCAGCGGGTCGCCGCCCTTCAGCCGCACCACCGTCTTGCCGGCTTTCGCGGCCTCCACCATGCGGGCGAAGATGTGCGGGTACTTGTCCGGGTGCTGGCCGGGCAGGTCGCGGACGCAGATGGCTTCGGCGGCGGGGCGGGCGAAGTCGAGCAACCGACGGGGGACGAGCTGGTCGAAGAGGACCAGGTCGGCGCGGGCCAGCAGTTCCGCCGCGCGGAGGGTGAGCAGGCCGGGGTCGCCGGGGCCGGCCCCGACCAGGAAGACGCGCGGCTCGGTGGGTGTCTCCATTCCGGTCAGGATAGCGGCGAGCGCGGCGAATCCAATGCTGTTGGCGGTCCCATCGTGTGGCGTGGGGGAAACGCAGGGCTGTTCAGCGGTTGACGTTGGGCAAGAAGTTGAACCACCAATACATGAACCCGGTTGGACTGTCCCATCGCGTTGAGGAGTTGGTCGTTCGGCTGGTGGAATCCTACCCACGTCGAAGCGGTGAAATGTTTTCAGCCCGAAGGGCTGTCTCCTCGAGCCCAGGCCTCCGGCCTGGGCTCGAGGAGACAGCCCTTCGGGCTGAAGCATGGTGCCTTTCTCACGGGTCAACTTTCAACCGCCGAACGCCCCCTGTCCAGGCGGGGAACATTCCACCCGCCAACGCCAAACGCTGTTCACCTGGTATGTCCGCCGGGCAGTCGAAATCGTCCGTTCTGGTCCGCCGGACACCCACGTGATTGTGTTGCCCGGCAAGGGGTTCTTTTCTGGCCAAAACCGCCAAGCCCCCCCGGTCCGGCATCACAGTCACTCCCCTCAACGAGAGGCGATGAAAGCCGGCCCGCCCCAACGTGATGAGACACTCCGGCGGGTTCATGGGTTAGTACAGGCCGATGTCGAGGGCCTCGCTCACCTTCCGCCACACCCACCAGCCGCAACTCCGCCAGCGGCAGTGGATCTTGGCCGTCACCAGCGCGCCGGGGCGGACGCTCGGGTCCGGGTCGGTCAGTTCCACCTCCACCAGGTACGTCTGGGCGACCGGCACCACCTCCCCCGTCTCCGGGTTCTGGGTGACGGACAGCGGCCCGCCGGCACGGTGGGTGAGGGCGACGGGCACCGTCCGTTCGGCCGAATCGGGCAGGCGGCGGAGTTTGCCGTGGTAGTCGCGGTCGGTGCGGCCGGTGACATACACGGTCACGTCCAGTTCCTTCCCGCCGGCCATCTCCTCCTTCAGGTGCCGGTGGTTGGCCGGGGAGATCGGGATCTTCACCACCACCTTGGTCGGGTCGGCGACGGTCATCAGCGGCCGGTCCTTGGTGCCGGACGGGTCGTAGGAGCGGCCCTCGTCGGTACTCTTGGGCACCCCCATCGCCACCCCGTCGGCCGGCGCGCGGAGGGTCTGCTGGCGGTCCAACTGCGACAGCCGGATCTCGATCGCGCGGGCGTACTCGTCGGCGGCCGCGTCGGCCTCGGCGGCGGCCTGCTCCAGTTGGTCCGACCCGGTACGGCGGGCCTCCTGGCGGAGCAGCCGGGACTTGGACAGTTCGGCCTGCTGCTTGGCCCGCCACTCGGCCAGGTCCTCGTTCAGCGCCAGGTTGGTGAGCTTGGCCAGCACGTCGTTCTTCCGCACCACCTGCCCTTCGGTGACGATGACGTCGGAGAGGACGGCCGGCTCCGCCACCCCGACGGCGTAGGCGTACTCCGGGTTCGGGGCGGTCAGCCCGGTCTCGCGGACGCGGCTGACCGGCAACGGCAACAGCACGAACGCCGCCACGACGGCGAGGAAGCAGCCGAGGGTCGCGTACACCCGCTTCGGTTTCACGTCCGGCATACGGCCTCGCTGGCGGATGTTTTTGAAGACCTTGTAGGTCGGGAACAGGAACATGGAGAACAGCGCCAGCATCGCCAGCATCCGGCTGAGCACCTTCAACTTCGGGTTCATGAAGTCGGACAGGAACCAGACGATGCTGAACGTCAGCACCCAGCGGTAGATGTAGCTGGCGATCGCGTACACGACGAACAGCCACCTGCGGCCGGGCGACATGTACTGCTCGGGCGGCACCTCGATGCCCAGCGCCTTGCTCAGGAACAGGTTGTTCAGGAACTTGTTGGCGCGGTCGCGGAGGTTGGGGATCTCCAGCCAGTCGGCCAGCATGTAATACCCGTCGAACCGCATCAGCGGGTTGGCGTTGAACAGCACCGTGGACACGCTGCACAACACCATCAGGCACATGGCCGTGTAGTTCACGACCGGTAAATGCGGGGTGTACCACCAGACGAACGTGGCGAGGGCGGCGATCACCAGCTCGACGTAAATGCCGGCGAAGCTGATGACGATCCGCTTCCACTTATCGGCCACCGTCCAGGCGTCGGTCACGTTCGCGTATAACGCCGGCGAGAAGCACATGAGCAACACGCCCATCTCGTGGCATTCGCCCTTAAAGGCTTTACAACTCAGCCCGTGCCCGAACTCGTGGATCACCTTCACCACGCCGAGCGACAGCCACATATACAGGACGGTGCGGAACTGGAAGAACTCGTTGTACGCCGGCAGCTTCTCGTAGAAGGTGCCGTAGTGCAGCATGATCTGCATCAGCGCGGCCAGCATCAGGCCGACGCTGAGGGCCAGGAACGTCGGCGTGAAGATCCACCACAGGTAGCGGATCATCCTGTCCAACAGGCGGTCCGGGTCGAACACCGGGATCTTCCAGTACATGATGTTCGAGATGGCGGCGAACCGCTTCGTCCGCCGCTGCTTGGCCCGCCGCTGGAACAGGTGCTTGCCGGTGCCGGCGGCCTCGTGCTGGACCAGCCCGGCGGTGACGAGCTGGCGGGCGAACCCTTCCAGGTCGCTGAACTCCAGGCGGTGCGGCTTGTACTCGTCCTCGAACCGCTTCCGCACGTCCTCCATGGTGTGGGTGCCGTCGAACAGCGAGAAGACGAAGTACTCCTGGCGGTTGAACCGGTAGTACCGCAGGCACACCGGGTCCTTGATGACGTAGAACGCCTTGCCTTCGTACCGCTGCTCGACGTGCTGCAGGTCCGGGCGGACCTTCAGCCGCACCATCTTGCGGCGCTCGGCCGGGTTGTCGAGGAGTTGCGGGTTCATGGGTTCATTTTTGGCGAGCGGGAGGGCATCAGCCCTTTTTGGTTCGGGAAAGGGCGCTGGGGGCGTGTTTCGGTGTGTCGCGAGAGTGCCGGGTTTTCCACCCCCCCTCGTTGAGGGGAGGTCGCCGAGTTCCACTCGGCGGGAGGGGAGATTTCTTCATCTTGGTATCCCCTGCCCGGTCGGCCTTGTGCCTTTCTTGGGAGGGCGAGGCTCCCGCCGGGCCGCGTCTCACATCGGCGGCTCGGCGGGAGCCTCGCCCTCCCAAGAAACCGCTCCCTCGCGGTCGCGGCTCGCAATGGAAGACTCCCCTCCCGGCGGCTTCGCCGCCGACCTCACCTCAACGGGGGGAGGTG
>JBBRUO010000022.1:0-21354 GCA_038247725.1 Gemmatales bacterium | reverse complement strand
CGCCTCCACGACGTAATCGTTCCACTCGCCTTCCTTCACGAGTTTCTCGCCGCCCGTGTTCACCAGCAACCCCCGGCCCGACTCTTCGTAGAGTTTGCCCCACCAGCCCTTGCCGATGTCGGCTTGCGGGCCGCGCATCTCGCCGCCTTCGATGTTCGCACTGCGGAATTGAATCCCGCTGTTACCCTCGTTCGGCGTCAACTTCACCTTCACGCTGAGTTTGAAATCGGTCACATCGAACGGGGCTTTCAAGAAGGTGTTACTCTTCAACCCGGTCTTCGTCCGGCCGACGATCTCGCCGTTCTCCACGCTCCATACTTTCATGTCGCCGTCCCAGCCGTTCAAGTCCTTGCCGTTGAAGAGCTCCTTGGCGTTCTCGGCGGTCGCCAACATCGGCACTTGCGCGGTGTGTCTCAAATACGCGAACAACTCGCGGACCTGCTTGTCGGTGAGCGGCCTGGTCAGGTCGTCAGGCATCATGCTCAGGGCTGAAGGCGTCCGCTTATCCACGTCCGTCACGGGGATGATCAGCGTCTCGTTCGCCGTCGCCACGGTCAGGGTCGCGGCCGTTTCCTCCTTAATGAGGCCGATGACGGAGCGGCCGTCGGCGAGGTCGAGTTTCGTCGCCGCGTACTCCTTCGGGATGACCGCCGACGGGTCGAACACGTTCTCCATCAGGTAGTTGATGTCGGCGCGGTTCGCGCCGGTGATCTCCGGGCCGACCTTGCCGCCGACGCCGTACAGCGTGTGGCACTGCTGGCAGACCTTGGCGTACAGCGCCCGGCCCGCGCCGAGATCCGCCTGCGCGAGTTGCCCCGCCGTCAGCTTCCGGCCCCAGTCGGCGATCAACTTCTTGCGGTCGGCGGGGGTGTCGCGGACGGTGCCCCACACGGCCGTGATCTTCGCCGACAGTGCCTTGTCACCGAAGCCCCGGAGTTGCCGCAGCGCCTCGGCCGGGATGTCGAGCGATGGGACTTTCTTGGCCGCGACCGCATCCAGCAGTTTGTCGGCGAACGCCGCGCGACTGGCGAGGGTGGCAATCGCGTCCCGCTTCTCAGCCGGGGTGAAGCCGGCGTACTCGGCGACAAGAATCGCGGGCGTGGCACTGTCGTCGTAAGACGCCAACGCGCGAATCGCCCGCTGCCGCATGGCCTTGTCCGTCCGCACCAGCGTCTGGAACACCGCCGCCAACGCGGGGTCTTTCACCGAGGATAGCGTTTGAATGGCGAGTTCCCGCCGATCGCTCGCGGCGTTGGTATCGACGGCGAGGGCCGTGAGATCCTTCAGGGCGCGGGGATCGCCCCACCGTGCGCCGAGGCGAATGACTTCATCGCGGGCCGGCGAGGACGGCGCGGCGAGCAATTTCAGGAGAGCATTATTCCAGCCCACGTCATCCTTGAGCGACTGTCCAGCCTCCGCATAGGCAGTCAACCCGCGAGCAATCGCCAACCGTCGCCCCGCGTCTTTCTCGGCTGCGAGATGTTGAAGCAGCCAACCGCCCACCTCCTTCGTTCCGAGGGAACCGACCCGTCGGAGAGTCGAGTCGAACACCGGCACTTTCGCCGCCGTCGCGGCGCTCAGCGCTCGCACGACCTGCGTCGGGAGCATTTTCTCCAGCGAGTACCAATACAAGTGGGGCAACACATGGTCCGTCGCGTCGTCCGCGTTCGAGAGGAGGGCGTCGAGAATCGGACCCCAGAACTCTGGGTTCAAATGCAGGCGGAGGGTGGCCGACGCCACCGCCCTTCGCACGACCGGGCTTTTGTCCTTCGCGAGCTCCACGATTTCATCCGTCATTTTCCCGAACGAGGCGAGTCCCGCGCAGCGATTCGTAACGAGTTGCACGACCCAGGCGCGGACCTGTTCGTCGCCATTTTTCAGGATGCCAATGAACTTGGCGTGCATGTCGTTGTCGTCCTCCACCACGGCATCGAACGCCCACAGCCCGCGCAACCGCTTCACGTCGTCCTTGTGCGTAGTGGCGATTTCCCCCAACGCCTTGATCGTTTCCGCGCCGACCTTCATCTCCACCGCTCGCTCTTGCAATATCCGCCGTGCGTGGCGGGACATCCACTCGTTGTCACTGACGACCAGCTTCACCAGTTCCGCGTCCGTGGACTTCTGTAAGTCGAACGGCTTGAGCGGCTTGGCGTCCTTGTGCGCGACGCGATACAGCCGGCCGTTGGTGCGGTCCCAAATCTCCGGCTCGTTCTTGTGGCAGACCTGCTTGTCGGACCAATCGCAGAAGTAAACGTTGCCGTCCGGCCCGGCGTGGATGGCCACCAAGATGAAGTGCTTGTCGTGGCTGAGCAAGAAGTCCGGGTTGCGGTCGCCTTCGTAACTCGCGCCTTTCGGCTTCACGACATCCACATTAATGCGGTGGCCGTGGATGTTCCCCATGAAGAGCTTGCCGTTGTACTCCTTCGGCCACGCCCCGCCCTGGTAGATCATCAGCCCGCTGTGCGCGTGCCCGCCGCCCAAGTCGTCAGACTTGGCTCGGTCGCCGACGTTCCACTGATTTCCCTGGAAGTGCCGGTGTTTGGCGATGGTCTTGATCTGCGCGTCGTAGGTGTACGGGTTGAAGTGCGAACCCGCCTGCCGCTCGTACCGCCCGCCCTGCACGATGTGCCACAGGTGCGGGATGACGCACGCTTCGATAAAGAAGTCGCCGTACTGGTTGTAGTCCAATCCCCACGGGTTGCTGGTGCCGTGCGCGAACACTTCGAATACATGTTTCGTCGGGTGATACCGCCAGATGCCGGCGTTAATCTTGGTGCGATCCTTGTCGGCCGTGCCCGGCTTGCCGACATTCGAGTGCGTGAAGACGCCGTGGCAGCCGTACAGCCAGCCGTCCGGCCCCCAGATGAAGCTGTTGAGCGTCTCGTGGGTGTCCTCGTAGCCCCAGCCGTCGAGCAGGATTTTCGGCTCGCCGGCCGGCTTGTCACCGCTCTTGTCGATGGGGATGTACAGGAAGTACGGCGCGGCCCCGACCCACACCCCGCCGAAGCCGAGTTCGATTCCGGACACGAGGTTCAGCCCCTCGATGAACACCGTCTTCTTGTCGAACGTGCCGTCGCCGTTGGTGTCTTCGAGGATCAGGATGCGGTCGCCGAGTTTGCCGCCGGGGATGATCGGCCCCTTCGCCGGGTTGCGCTTCGGGTAGGTGAACGCTTCCACCACCCACAGCCGGCCGCGGTCGTCCCAGCAGAAGGCGATAGGCTGGTGTAGGTCTGGCTCGGCGGCGATCACGTCCACCTGGAAGCCAGGCGGGACGGTCATGTTCTTCGCGGCGTCGGCCGCCGCTTGCCCGGCGTACTGGTACTGATCCGGCGGTACCGTCACCGGTGCGGGGACGGCCGGCTTTTCGCTGTGGAAGCGGAAGTCGTCGAAGTTGACGTGACCCCAGTGGGCAGTGTGCTTGTCCACGATGCGGATTTGGATTTCCTGACCGTTCATCTTCGTCAGGTCCACCGCCACCCGCCGCATCTGCTCGTTTTCGCGTCCGGGGGTGGTGAAGAAGACTTTTTTCGCGGCCACGTCAACCAGTTCCACGCACGTCTGGTTGGCGTGTGGGCCGCCACCGACGAGGAAGCTGCACCAGGGGTGCGTGACTTTGAACGGCACGCTGGTTAGCGTCCCCGTCGGCTTGTCGAGCAACTTCTCGTACCCGCCGATCCAGTATTGCCCCTGGTGGCCGGACTTCATGTCGCCGCGTCGCTTGGCCACGGCATCGCCCCGGATCGGCTGGCCCTTGAAGGCGTCGCCGTCAGCGGTCCAGTCCTTCAGGGTGCCAGTTTCGAAGTCGAGGTTGAGCGCCTTGCCGTCGGTGCCGAGCGGCAGGACGCCGGCCTTCGGGGTCGGGTCGGCGGCGGGAGACAGCAGCGCGAGCGACAGCAGAAGTGGGTTCATCGCGGGTGGCCCGGTGGGAGGGAACGTATCATGTCTTAGCCGGGGGCTGGGGTGGTCGCAAGGCGGTCGCGGTTGACGGGACACGCCGGGTCGGTTACTCCGCTGCTGAAATCACGGCGAGGATCGCGCCCATGCGCCGCTGGACCCGACTGAAGACGCTCGCGCTGATCGCCCTCACCCTCGGGTTGGTGGGGGGCGTAGCCGGCTGGCTGGTGAAGGCCGAACCGGCGTTTTACACCCGCGAGACGGCGGACACGCCCCGCCCCGACGACTCGGTGTTGTCTGGCATGGTGACCACCCGCCTCGCCGAACTGTCGGAAGACATCTTCGACAAGCCGGACTGGGGCGCGACCTTCACCACCGACGAGATCAACGCCTTCCTGCGGTCGGGCGACAGCGGCAACGACCCGGTGGCGTCGCCGCTGGTCGCCGGGATGAACCGCCCGCGGATGGACATCCAGGGCGACCGGCTGATCCTGTCCGACCGCTACGGCCGCGGCCTGTTCAGCACCGTCTGGTCGCTGGAACTGCGGGTGTGGCTGGTGGACCGAGAGCCGAACTTGTTGGCCGTCGAGGTGGTCGGGTTCTACGCCGGGTCGATGCCACTGCCGAAGCGGTCGGTGATGACCCGGATGGGCGACGCCGCGCGGCGGGCGAAGGCGGAGGTGACGTGGTACCGGCACGACGGCAACCCGGTCGGCCTGTTCAAACTCTTCGCCAACCAGTCGGGGGCCAGCACGCAGTTGCTCACGCTGAACGTGAAGGACGGCACGCTGTCGGTCGGCGGGAAAAACCTGCCGCGCACGTTCGGGCCGCGGTGAGGGGAGTCCGCCTCGGAGTGGCGGACCTATTTGAGCGGGCGAAACTCCCACATCGAATCGTCGCGGTGAACGAGTTCGTACCGCCCGCGCAACGTGATCCCGCCGAATCGCACCACGAACCGCTCGTCTCCCAACTCGATCCACTCCGCGTCACCGCCGTCCCAGCGGGTGACGGTCCCCCGGTCGCCGGACACCGGCCCTTCGGAGTCCAGGTACCGCAACCGGTGATCGGCGTTCGTCGTCGCGGGACAGGGAAGGGTCGGGTCGAAGTCCGCCGGCAACCGCCACGCTTTCAGCACCCCGTCGAACTCGATCAGGAGATCGAGGTGCGGTTCCGGCCAGTCGTGACCCAGGACGACGAAGCGGGACACGGCACGCCCTCCACGTACGAAAAAATCGCGGACGACCGTCGCCCGCGATTCGTTCTTCGATTCGAGCCGAGATCACTCTTCGCAGCAGTGCGCGGCCGGGGCCTTGGCGGCGGTGGTCGGGCTGGTGCTGGTCAGGGCCATCCCGCCGACGCACGCGGCGAGGGAGTCGCTGTTGGTGGTCGAGGTGGAGGCGCAGCAGGACGGCGTCTCGGAGGCGCTCGCATCCGAGACGCCTGGCAGCATGCAACAGCCGCCGCCTTCGGACACCGCCACGCCATCCACGGGGGCCTTGTCGTGACTGGAGCAGGTCGGCAGGCTGTAGTCGGGCGCGGCGTAGTAGATGCCGACACCGGTCACCGCGATCGCCGCCATCACGCCGGCCAGGATTTTCACGAGCATCGGACACCTCGGGGAAGTAAACGGGAACCGTACCGCTGACAGTATAGTCGCCCCCGGATCCGGATTCCTTACAGAATCGGAAAAGAAAAGACGGCCGGCGCGGGAGTCCCCGGCCGGCCGTCGGTGCTGTCGCGGGTCCGTCCGACGTCACTTCGCGGCGTCGGCCTCACAGCACGCCGCGCCGGTCCCGCAGCACGACTTCTTCGCCGTCGCGGTCGGCTCAGCCTTGGTCACCACGGCCTTGGCGGTCAGGCAGCAGGTGGATTGGTCTTCGCAGCAGACGGAGCCGGGGAAGCAGCAGTCGGGCATCAGCCCGGCTTCCGGGTTGGTGCAACACGACGTCACCGCCGCCACCGGCGTGGCGGCCGACTGGGTCAGGCAGCAGGTGTTGGCGTCCTCGCAGCACGGGGAGCCGGGGAAGCAGCAGTCGGGGGCGACGTTCGCGTTCGCGTTCGCCAGGTACGCCCCGCCGAGGGTCACGCTCAGGGCCACCACCGCACCGATGATGATCTTGGTCAACATGTGAGAGTCTCCAGTTTCGGGATTGAGAAGGTGTGTGGACCGCCGGCGAAAGGGCCGGTGCCACGTGTGGAAATCGGAACAGCCGGACTGGAGAATCGGCTAACAGCGCAAGACGTGGTGCTTGTACAGGATGTCATCGACGGTCAGATTCGGCAACTCGCGGAGGCCGGGCACGGACGCCACGGCGTGCGAGATCACCGGCGCGGTGAAGGCCGCGAACCGGAACGGCTCGACGGCGAAGGCGAAGACCCCGATCACCTCGGCCGGCCGCTCGGCGGGAACCGCCACCAGTTCCACCCCGGCACACGGACAGTAGTTCGGTGCGGGAGCCGGCTTCGGGTCTGCCGGGACCGGAGCGGCAGGTGCGGCGCTCTTCGGTCCCTTCTTGCAGAGCGGGCAGTGTGGACAGCCGGTCGTAGACGGTACCGGCTGTGACACGGAGTGATGAGCGACCACCGCCGACAGCCGCGCGGCCCCGCAGGAGCACAGCCAGGGGCTGGCCACTTGCACGACGGCGATCAGGATGACGAGGGCGGTTCGCATGGGGTCTCCGTTCCTTCTACCCCAATTCTATCGTCTTCTTTCGCCGCGTGGAACCAGAATATTTTCGCCCGGTCGAGTCGTTCCGCACCCGCCGATCCGCCGATGGTAAGATGTGAGGGAGTCCGCCCGGTTCGCCCGCAAGGATTGCGTCGTGTCCGCCGACCTGTTTCGCACCGTCGAAATCCCGGCCCTGTCGCCGGAGCCGACGCCGGCCACCCTGCCGTCGTTGCCGGGGTTTCGCGCGCTCGTCGGCGACTGGCTCTCGGCGTTGGGCGACTGGACGCTCTTCTCACTCCGGGCCGCGATGGGTGTCTTCACCGGCGAGTGCCGGGGGCGGGAACTGCTGCGGGTGTGCGTACAAGTCGGCGTCGGCAGCGTCGGCGTGGTGATCATCACCGGCTCGTTCATCGGCATGGTGCTGGCCGTGCAGACGTACCCGACGCTCAGCAAGCTCGGCTTCGGGTCGTCGTCCGGCGCGCTCATCCACATGTCGGTGGTGCGGGAACTCGGCCCGGTGCTGGCGGCGGTCATGCTGGCCGGGCGGGTGGGTACGGCGATGGCCGCGCAACTGGGCACCATGCGGGTGTCCGAGCAGATCGACGCGCTCGCCTGTCTGGGCGTCGATCCGGTGCGGTTCCTCGTCGCCCCCCGGTTCCTGGCGTGCGTCCTGATGACCCCACTGCTGACGGTCCTGGCCGACCTGATGGGCATCGTCGGCAGTTCGATCATCTGCCTGAACCTGTACGGTGCCGACCCGACCCACTACTGGGAAAAGACGACGGGCTTCGTCAAGCGGTTCGACCTGCTCATCGGACTGCTAAAGGCGGTCGTGTTCGGGGCGGTGTTGAGCCTGATTTGTTGCCACCGCGGGTTCCACTCGCGGTCCGGGGCGGAGGGCGTCGGCCGCGCCGCCACCGAAGGGTTCGTGCTGTCGTTCGTCGCCATCATGATCCTCGATTTCCTGCTGGCCGTGCTGGGGAACGCCGTGCACACCCTCATCTGGCCGAACGGCGCGGGGAGGCTGGTGGGGTGAAGTCGGCAACAGGACTGAACGTATTGCAGTATTCGCTGCGACCGCGTTCCCCCACGATTCGGCGTTGGGCAGGTGGATATCTCCCCGGTGGCGGATCGCAACAACCACCAACGGGCGGACGTGGGTTTGAAGTAGCCCGACTCTCCGAGTCGGTGGGGATGTCAAGAACCGACTCGGAGAGTCGGGCTACGGAAGACGGGCGAAACCGCTTTCCGCTCGCGGGTAGACTTTCACCCACCGAAGGCACCTGACAAGTGCAAACACTCCGCCAAAGCTCGTGTGAACTATGACGCACCAGTACTCCTACTTCCGATTCGATGGCGATTTGGATTCCGGTCGATCATTCATCGAAGGCGCGATTGGGTGTCCCCTTTCGGAGAGAGACAGTTCGTATTGGGGAGGGACGTACTTTCGCCTCGTGGATGACGCTTCGGGTTTCCGGCGGCAACTGCACTGCAACATTGATCACAGAGGCGATTGGATTAACTGTGAATTTAAGGGTTCGTATGTGTTGTGTTCCATTTCTGGACCAGTGGAAATAGTCAGTACGTTCGTTGCCAAAATCGCAGGGGTCGGTGGTATACTGTTCGCTACTCGAACCGAAGAGATCGACGACGAGTGATCGAGACCGGATTCTCTCGTACCGTGCAAAAACCTTGTCTTCGGGAACTCGATACGCGAGTTCGGGTTGTGACGCGCGGGAGCGTGTGCGGGCATAATCGGGGTTTCGTGGCGATCGAAGCCGACAACCGGCAGGGAGTGACCCAGGCATGCCCGAACCGCTCATCCGACTGATCGGCGTGACGATGGAGTTCGGCCGCCAGCGGGTGCTGTCGAACGTCCACCTGGACGTGTACCCGCACGAGACGCTCGCGCTGATCGGCGAGAGCGGGTGCGGCAAGTCGGTCACGCTCAAATTGATCGTCGGGCTGCTGCAGCCGACGGCCGGCGAGGTGACGTTCGAGGGCCAACCGCTGCACCGCATGACCGAGCGGCAGCTCACCCGGATGCGGCGGCGCGTCGGGTTCCTGTTCCAGGCGGCGGCCCTGTTCGACAGCCTGTCGGTGTACGAGAACGTGGCGTTCGGCCTGCGGGCGCAGGGTGGGGTGCGGGAGGCCGACATCGTGAAGGCGGTGTACGGGCGGCTGGAGGAGGTCGGGCTGACGCCGGCGACGGTCGGCAAGATGCCGGCCGAGCTGTCGGGCGGGATGCGGAAGCGGGTCGGGCTGGCGCGGGCGATGGCCCTCGACCCGGACGTGATGCTGTACGACGAGCCGACGACCGGCCTCGACCCGATCATGACGGACGTGATCAACGAGTTGATCCTGAAGACCCGCGGCCGTCGGGCGATCACGGGGGTGGTGGTCACCCACGAGATGCGAACCGTCCACAAGGTGTCGGATCGGGTGGTCATGCTGCACCCGTACCCGCGGCTCCTGCCGGGCGAGCCGCAGACCATCTACGACGGCCCGGCGTCCGGCCTGGCCACCTGCCCCGACCCCCGCGTCGCGCAGTTCGTGAAGGGCGAGGCCCGCGACCGGCTGAGCGAGATGCGGGGCGAGTTCAGCCTGCCGGCGGAGTGACGGTGGGCGGCGGGTTTTGTTCGCCCGCCGCGCCAGCAAGGGGCGCGGGGCGATGCATGGCCGGTGACTTCCGGCCCCGACGGTGGCTGGCCCCTCGCTCGCGCTTCGGGCGAACAAAACCAAGACAGGTGCCATCATGGCCGAACGCAACTTGCGGGTGAAGGTGGGCGGGTTCGTCGTCGCCATGCTGGCCGCCTTCGCGGTCCTGGTGCTGCTGTTCGGCGGCACGCCCCGGTTCCTCGCCAACACCGAGAAGTACACGATCATCTTCCCGGAGGCACCGGGCGTGCTGTCCGGCACCCCGGTGCGGAAGTCCGGCGTCCGCATCGGCCAGGTGACGGGGATCGAGATCGACGACGACACCGGCCAGGTGCGAGTGACGATGGAGGTGAACCGGAAGTACCTGCCCCGCACCAGCGAGGAGCCGGTCATCGCCCGCGGCCTGCTCAACGGCGACACCAACATCGACTTCATCCCCCGGTCGCCCAAAGACGGGGTGACGATGGTGAACGCCGAGCGATACCCCAGCGGGGCGGAGATCGCCGGCGTCGCCCCGATCAGCCCGGCCAAGCTCATCACCCAGGCGCAGGGCACCATCCCGGACGCGCAGGGGGCCATCCAGCAGTTCACCACCACCGTCGCCAAGTTCCAGGGGGTCGGCCCGAAAGCCGAGAAGGCGCTCGACGAATTCGCGAGCGTCGCCCGGGCGGTTCGCGAGTTCCTCCCCGAACTGAAGGAGACCAACCGGCGGGTGCAGGCGTTCATCGGCGAACCCGACCTGCCCGGCGCGAACCCCGAACCGCCGGCCACCTTGAAGCAACTGGTGAAGGAAGCCCAGGAGTTCGTCCGCGCGTACAAGCCGGTGGCGGAGGACATCCAGCAGCTCATCAAGAACAACGAGAAGGAGTTGACCGAGAGCCTGAAGTCACTCCGGGAACTCACCACCCGCGCCGGCGAGTTCCTGTCCGAGGAGAACCGCAAGTCGCTCACGGCCGCCCTGAAGGCGCTGGAGACCGGGGCCGCCGACCTGCTCTCCAAGCAGAACAAGGAGGCCATCGCCGCCATCCTCAAGAACGTCGGCGAGGCCAGCGGGGACGTGGCCAAGACGGTGCGACTGGTCGGCATCTTGGCCGACAGTCTGGACGGCACGGTGAAGGAGTTGAACAAGCGGATGGTGGAGGCGAAGTCCGTCTTCGACAACCTGAACCGGGCCACCAAGCCGATCGCCGACAACGCCGGGCCGGTGATGACGAACCTGGCCACCGCCGCCGACAACCTGTCCCGCACGCTGGTCGAGGCGCGGCAGACCATCGCCCTGCTGAACAAGGCCGACGGCACCCTCAGCCGGGTGCTGACCGACCCGCAGGTGTACAACAACGTGGCCGAGGCGACGGCGGCCCTCACCCGCACCCTGCACCGGGCCGAGAAGGTCGCGCGGGATCTGGAGGTGTTCTCGGACAAGATCGCCCGTCACCCGGAGTCCATCGGGCTGGGCGGGATCGTGCGGCCGAACAGCGGGCTGAAGGAGTCGCCGTTCGCGCCGCTGCCGTCGATGCCCGCGCCCGGCCTGAACCCCGGCGTGGTGAACCCCGGCGTGCCGGCGGTGCTGCCGGGGCCGCTCATGCCGTTCCCGCCGTCGTCGTCGTTCCGCGGGCCAGACGCCGCGCTGCAACCGCCGCAGTTGCCGCCCCCGGCCAAACTGGTGCCGTTCACGCCAGAGAAGTAGGGGTCGCCCGCCTCACGCGCCCTGGTCGCCGTGATACTCCGGCAGCTTCGCGGCGAGCAGGAGCAACACCCCGGCCAGGAGTGTCGTCAGGGCGCTACTGGCCAAGCTGACGAGGTGCCAGCCGCCGAACGCGGCCTTCGCGGCGGCGGCGACGGCCGCGTCCGCACTCCATCGGTTCACGCTCAGCCGCGCCACCTCTTCCGACAGCGGCCACCCGACGGCCACGAGGACCCCCGCGACCACCGCCACCCGGAACCGCCAGCGGTGGGCCGACCCGCCCGGTGCCATCCGGCGGAACCCGTGGGCGGTGACGACTGCCGTCATCGAACAGAGCGCGGCCAGCAGGAAATAGCGGGGGAACAGCGGCGCGACGGCGGCCCCGGCCAGCGCCGAGCCGAGCGCCTGGCGGTCGGCGTCGGTGGCGGTCTCCGGGAGGATGCGGAATTGGGCGGTGCGGTTGTTCGGTTGCTCCGCCACCACGTCGGCGAACGAGTCGAAGATCGGCAGGGCGGCCATGAAGTTGAAGAACGCGGCGGCCCCGAACCACCACCCGACCGCCAGCACGTGGAACCCCTTCAACAGCGTCACCCGGCGGGGAGCGTCGTCGATGCGGCTCTCGGTGCCGGCGAGCAGCCGCCGCACGTTCGACCGGTGCTTGACGACCACGAACGCGGCGGCGATCAGCACGAACGCCGTCACCACCCACCGCGGTTCGGCGAACGGCGCGGGGACCGACGCCACCCGCGCGACCGTGATGACGACCGCCGCCGCCACCGACGCGGCGGAGATGTGCCGGGTGGCGAGCACCACCGTCACCCACGCCAGCACCGCCACCGCCGTCGGCCCCGGCACCATCACGGCCACCACGCCGGTCCCGGTCGCCACGCCTTTCCCGCCGGCGAAGCCCAGGTAAATCGGGAACAGGTGGCCGAGGAACGCGGCCGCCCCCGCCGCCACGGTCAGCACCGCCGGGAAGCCGAGGGCGGTGCCGGCGTCGGGGTGCAGGGCGGTCGCGGCGGGGAGCGCGAAGGCGGTCGGCAGCGCCCCTTTCAAACAGTCCAGGACGAACGCGGCCATGCCCCACGGGCGGCTGACCACCCGGCCCAGGTTGGTCGCGCCGATGTTCCCGCTGCCGACGCGGAACAGGTTCACCCCGTTCATTCGGCCGAGGAGGTAGCTGAACGGGATCGCTCCGACGAGGTACGCGGCGGCGACGGCGAGACTGGCGGCGGTGGTGGGAGACATATCCGCTTCAAAAGATGGCGGGGGCGGGCCGGCGACGGGGTTATCCTAGCGGGAGTGGGCGGTCTCACCCCCCGTCGCCCGGCCGGCCGTCACTTTTGCATGATGGGCAGGTAGTTGTTCGGCAGTTGCAGGATGATGCACGCCATGGCGGTGGCGTAGGCGGTGCCGTTGAAGTCGTCCCACCCGCCGGTCGGGTTCCGCTTGGCCAGCAGTTCGCCGCGGATGGCCGGGAACCAGTCGGTCCAGTACGGCTTGCCGGCCGACCACATGGCGAGGGCGGCGTAGTACTGGCCGTACCAGTAGTGGTCCAGGCGGAGGTCGGCGATGTTCCCCGGCCGGCGGCCGGGCAGGTACCGCATCAGGTACTTCAGCCCGCCCTCGACGTACTTCTTATAGTCCGGGTGGCCATCGTAGATGCCGGCGCTGAACAGGCCGACGACGGCGGCGGCGGAGCGGGGGAACATCGACCCGGTGCCCGGCTGCCCCTTCTGGTAGCAGTACCCGCTGTCGGCCAGCCGGCACCCCTTGATGTACTCGACGCACTTGTCGATGACCGACTTATCAACGTACACGCCGGCGTTCTTGGCGGCGCGGAGGGCCATCAGTTGCGCCACCGTGACGGACACGTCGGCCCCCGTCGGCTGCGGGTCGTACCGCCACCCGCCGTCGCGGTTCTGCGACTTCACCGTCAGGGCGACGGCCTTTTCCAGCATCTCGCGGACCTTCCCCTGCTTGTCGGCGGCGGGGAAGGTGCCGCACACCTCGGCCAGGAAGAGGGTGCCGAACCCGTGCTGGTACATGGCCCCGTGGGAGAAGAAGCCGTCGGTGTTCTGCAAATACCCGGCCTTCGCCCCGGACCCCTTGCCGACGACGTAATCGGCCGCCTTCGACACCGCCCGGCCGTACCTCCCGCGGCCGGGGTGGTGGCCGCCGGCGAGCAGGGCCAGCCCGGCCAGCCCGGCGACGGCCACGTTCCCGAACCCGGTGCGGTCGGCGTACCCGCCGTCGCCGGCCTGGAGCGCGACGAGCTTGGCCAGCCCGCCGTCGATGGCCGCCTGGGCGTCGGTGGTGACGAGGCCGTCGTTCCCCGGCGGGGCGTCCTGGGCGTGCCCGACGAGGGTGAGCGCGGACCCGACGCCGACAGTGGCGGCCGAGCGGACGAACAGGCGGCGGTTCATGGCGGTTACCCTCACCGGCGGAACGGGGACCGGGTGACTACTTCTTCTGATTCCGCTCCCGCTCGGCGAGGGCGGTGTAGTACTGCTTCAGCAGCTCGTTGTACCGGGGCAGGTACTGCTCGCGGTAATACTGGCTGACTTCCTGCCGCATCTTGTCGGGCAGGTGGCCCCACACCTCTTTCGTGATCGGCACGTCGAGTGGGAGAGCGGGCGGCGACGGCCGCCCGCCGGGGGTGGAGTTCGCGCCGCCCGACTGGCCCGGCTTGGTGCCGGCCCCCATCGGTTCGCCGCCCATCGGCTTCGGCATCGGGGAGCCGGGCATCGGCTCCGGCATCCCACCCGCGCCCTTCGGCATCGGCTGTCCCTCGCCGCGCGACCCGCGCGGCGGTCGCTCTCGGCCAGCACCCCCGCCCATCGGCGGCGGATTCCCTTCGCCCATGCCGCCACCCGGCGGCGGGGGCATGGGAGGCGGGTCGTTGTTGCTCATGTCGTTGCCACCGCCCCCACCGCCGTCCATCGGCGGGGGGGGCTTCAGCAGCGAGTCGATGTCCTTCAGCAGTTGCTCCTGCCGCTGGCGGGTGTCGGCCCCGGTATCCTTGTCCTTGAGCCGGTCGCCGACCGCCGCGGCTGTCTGGGTGATCCGCTCCAGCACGGCGGCCGGGTCGTCCGGGTCGGGTTCGGGCGCGTCCGGGTCGGCCGGCGGCGCGGCGGGGACGAGCTGCTTCTCCGGGATGCGCGGGATCGGCGCGACGACGCCGACGGCAAACGCCGGGGAGGCCGCGAGCAGGGTGGCGAGGAGTGTTCGGGTCATTGCGGCACCATCCCTTGCGGGTTCTGGAAGGCCGGGGCGAGTTTCTTGAACAGGTCGGCGACTTCGTGTTGGGCGCGCTCGAGTTCGCCGATCTCCTCGGCGTCGGCGTCAGACAACTTCGACTTGTCCGGGTTCGCCTTGTCGAACGCGGCCGTCCGCTCGTTCAGCTCGGCCTGGATGCCGCGGAGCGCTTTCAACTGCGCGACCGGAGGCACGCCGGGCGGCGGTTCGCCCGCACCGCCGCCACCCGCGCCACCGGGCGGCATTCCCCCGCCGTCCGCCCGTGCGGCGTTGGTGTCTTTCTTCGGGTCGTCCTTCAACGCCGACAGGACGTGCCCGAGGCGGCGGATGGCGGTCTTCAGCGGGCGGCGGGAGCGGTCGTCGGCGGCCACCTCGGACGGTTCGTCGAACGGGTTGCCGGCGTTGTCGGCGGCGTCGTCGCGGCGGAGGTCGAACAGCTTGCCGGCCTTGTCGGTGAGCCGGCCCGCCTGCTCGGTCAGCCGCCGGAAGACGGGCAGCGGTTCGAGTTCCGCTTCGGCGAAGGCGATCAACTCCTCGGACAGCGCGGCGGCCCGGTCGGTCAGGTCGCCGAGGCTGCCGAGCTTGGGCCGGTCCCACCCCTTCCGCTTCACGACGTCGGCTTGCAGCCGGGCGGCCTCGGCGTCGGTGGCGACCAGGCGGTCGTGCAAGTTCTTCAGCTTCTCGGCCACCTTCTCTTTCTGGTCACGGGCCAGCTTCTCTTCGTTGTCCTGCCGTTTGCGGTCGAGCTTGTCGAGTGCGTCGTCGAGCTTGTCCACGGCCTCGACGGGGGCCTGCTCGGGCGGCATCCCCTGTTCGAGTTTCCGCTTCGCGGCCTCCATCTTCTCGGCCGCCTCGCGGACCTGCTCGGCCGCTTCGGGCGTCTTGTTCCGGGTCAACTTCTGCACCAGTTCCTCGGCCTTCTGTTGGAGCTTCTCCTGCTCGCGGGCTAACTTCTGAAGTTGCTCTTCCCGCTTGGCCGGGTCGGGTTCGGCGGCGGCCTTTTTCACCTTCTTGGCGAGGGTGTCCTGTTCGGCGGCGAGTTCGTCCACCGCGTCGCCGAGTTCCTGGGTTCGTCGCAGTTCGGCGGCCACGTCGGGGGCGGCTTCGCCCAACGCCTGGGCGAACTTCTCCAACTTGTCGGCGGCGGCTTTGCGGGCGTCGGCCGAGTTGCCGGAGTTGTTCTTCGCCAACTCGTCGGCGGCGGCACGGAGTTCCTGCGGGAGGCCGTCGTTGGCCGCTTCCGTCACCGCCTTCCGCAGGGCGTCGGCTTCCTCCTTGGCGGATTCGGCGGCAGCCTTCAGGTCGTTGGCCTTGGCTTGCGCCGCGGCGGCGGCTTTCGGGTCGCCGGCGGCCCTGGCGTCGGCGGCGATTTTCTCCTGGGCGTCGGCTTGCGCGGCGAGGTCCGTCGCCTGCGCGTCCTTCTCGGCGGCCAGCCGGCCGGCCTTGGAGACGGCCGCGTCGGCCCGCTCGGCGAGGCGGTTCAGTTGCTCGGCCGGCTTGCCCAGTTCGGCCTTCTCCGGGCGGGTCAGTTGGTCGGCCGGCTTGCCGTCGGGCACCTGGCCGGCGGCCTTCCGCGCGGCCGCATCGGCCTGCCGCAGTTGGTCGGCCAGCAGCCGCGCCTCGGCCCGCATCTCCCCGGCCCCGCCCCACTGCTCGAGTTGCCGCAGCATCTCTTCCAGGGTTCCTTGCACCACCGCCTGCCGCTTCACCGCCTTCTTCAAATCGGCGGCGATGGCGGCGGCGTCGGGCGTCCCGTCCGCCTTCTCGGCCTCGGCCTTGGCTCCGGAGAGTGGCCCGTCCACGGCGTCGAGTTGCCGGTCGGCCAGCCGGCCGAGGGCGGAGGCGACGGCGTCCAGACGGTCGGTGGTGGAGGTCCGCGGCAGGTTGTTGGCGCGGACGGTCTCTTTCAACTGTTCGGCCCCGGCGCGGAGGCCGTCGCGGGGGTCGGCGATCTTCGATTGCACCGCCTGCTGGTCGCGGTCGGCGAGGCCGAGTTTCCGCACGTCGTCGGGCGACACTTGTCCCTCACTGGCGGCTTTCTCCACCTCGGCGGCACGGTCGCGGGCGGCCTGTTGCTTCACGCGGAGGCGGAGCAATTCCGGCCGCAGGTCGGCCAGTTGCTGTTGAAGCCAGGCGTCCAGCGACGGCTTGCCGACGATGCGGATGGTCACCTCCTCGCGGCTGCGGCCGGGTTCCTTCAGGACCGTCACGTCGTCCCAGTCGGCGGCGGCGGTGCGGATCGTCAGCGTGTCGCCTTCGACCGGCGGGGTGCCGTCGGCTTTGAGGAACGCGGCCACGGGAATCGTCGCCGTGCGGCCGACGGCGACCGGCTTGGCCCACGTCGCCGCGACGCCACTGCCGGCGGCGGCCCCCAGCGGCGCGGCGAAGCCGCCGAAGTCGGCGAGCGACCGCTCCCGCCACGGGGCGTCCGGCCCGCCGACGCGATACTCGACGAACAGTCGGCGGAGGGCGAACGTGCGGTCCTCGGCCCGCGCCACCACCGTGACGGCGGCGGTCGGCAGCAGCACCGTCGGGTCGAGGGTGACGGCCGGGCGGTCCATCGCCACCACCGGCGCGGGGTCCGGGGTCAGGTTCAGGTTCAGTGTGTGCTTGCCGGTAATGCCGGTGTCGTCGGTGAACCGCAGCGAGTACAGCCCGGAGATGCGGGGCACGAACTCGGCGTCGAGTCGGGTGCCGTCCGACCCGGAGACGTGAACCGGGATGTCGGCCGGGATGTCGTCGGCCAGCAGTTGGTTGGCGAATGCGGCGAACGGGTTGGCGGTGGTGAGGGCGGCGACGGCCGCGGCGGTGCGCAGCGGTTGCGTGTCGGTTAGCGGGTGCAGCACGGCGGACACAACCCGGCGATCCGTGGCGGCGCGGAGGGTGACGCGGGTGCCCGGCACCGCGTCCACGACGCTCGCGCCGTCGGGCAGTGTCAGCGGTGGCAGGTCAGTGTAATCGGGGAACTCGATGTGCAACTGCGGGGCGGGGCGGCCGTCGCGGTAGGCCAACTTCGGCGGCGTGACCACCGCCACCGTCAGCCATTCGGTGTCGCCGTCGTTCGCCACCACTCGGATCTCGCAGTCCTTCGCCACCCGGTCGGCTTGCAGTCGCGCGGTCACGTTCACCGGGCCGGTGTCCGGCGTCGAACCGTCAGCCGCCGCGAGGTCCACGTCCGTCTCACCAAGGGAGCCGGCCGCGTCGCGGAGTTGCACCGTCACCCGCTGCGGCAGCACGCCGGACACGGACACCGTCAGGTCGAACGGCTCGCCGGCGGTGTGGCGGTGCGGGAACGTCGCGGGCGAGACGAACTTCACCACCGTCTTCGTCGGCCACGGGTGCTTACCGAACGGGTCGAACAGGCGGGTGGCGGCGGTGCCGGAGCGATCCGCGAACCACCACGTCAGTGGCACCACCACGGCCACCGCCAGCACGGCCAGCCAGAACGCCCCCCACGCCTCGCGGCTGGGGATGATCCGCTCCGGCCGCGCCCGCTCCAGCACCATTTCCGCCTTCTCGATGGCTTCCCGGCGGAAGTAGTCGGAGGCGAACTGCGGGTTGTCGTCGGCGTCCAGGAACTCGACCGCGCTGGCGAGGGAGTCGTTGAACCTGGGGAACCGCCGCTCCAACTCTTGCGCGACGGCCAGCGGCGTGACCGGCGTGCGGAGGGGCGTCCACACGTCGCGGAGGAAGACGAACCCGGTGACGGCGATCGTGCCGAGGAGCAACAGGGCGCGGACGGCGGCGGGCAGGTTCAGCCACAGGTCGAGGCCGGCGGCCACGGCGACGGCGGCCGCGAACACGGCGGCGGTGCGAAACACCCCGCCGGTTCCGAGTGCCGTCCGGCGGCTGCGGCCGAGGTCGGTCAGGCGGGCGGGCAGCGCCACTTGTTCGTCTTGCGGGTGGAGCATCAAGGGCATTTCGGGCGCGCTCCGGTGACGGTCCAGATGAAAGGATCATACCCCGAACCGGCGGCCGAATCCAATCCCCGATACGGTTCGTTACGCGCCGGGGGCAGTCGCCAGCACCCGCAAGTCGCCGGCCCGCTTGGTCACGCCGATGCGGTCCAGGTGTTCGCACAGCGGGACGGCGTACTTGCGGGTGGTGCCGAGGAGGTCGCGGATTTCCGCTACCGTTGCCCCTGTCTCGGCCGCCAGTCGCTCGCGGACCTTGCGGTGCATCTCCGCGTCGGCGTCGGCGTGCAAGTAGATGTCGTCGTTCACCTTCACCAAGAACCCCTCGGCGCACGCCACCTCGTAGATGTCCGTCAGGGCGGTGGCGTTGCCGGCCGCCTGATTGGCGAAGCTGGTCGGCTCCGGCGGTTGGAACCCGCCGACCTTGTGTGCCTCGACGATCTTGTCCTTCAGCTTCCGCTGATTCGCGCTCAGCTTCGGTTTGAAGTCGGCCCGCGCGATCCGCCGCGCGTCGCCGACCAGCTTCTTCGCCTTCAACAGCCGGTCCGCGACGGCTTGCAGCAGGTCCTCGTCGCCGACGTAATCCAGCCGGGCCAGCACCTTCTGCCGGTCGTGCGTGGTGACGAGCGGGTTCTGCTCGTGCAGCAGCCCCAGCGCGGTGAGGATCCGCTCGCCGAGTTCCGTCACCCGGTCGCCGTGGACGACCAGCACGCGGTTCGGCGGCAGGGACAGTTCAGCCAGCGTGCCCGCCGCCACCAGCCCGGCCACCAGTGGCGCGGCGGCGGTCGCCGCCGCGCCGATCTCGCGGACCAGGTCGGCGGCCGCGAACCCGTGGAAGCCGTGGAACCACGCGGCCGAGACGGCCCGCACCGCCGGGTCGTCGGCCCACAGTTGCTCCGTCCGCTCGATCTCCTCCAGGTGCCGCCGGCGGATCTTCCGCGCCGTCGGTTGCAGCACCTGCCCGCCGCCGAGGGTGTGTTCGGCGGACGAATCGCGGACGATGTACGGCTGCCCCCAGACGGCCGTGACCGGCGCGTCGAGGAACAACTGGGCCAGTACCCACTGGCCGGGTTCCACGGTGTCGGCGTCGAGGATGGAGACCGTGGCCATCACCTCGGCGGTGCCGATGTGCAGGCGGCACGGGAGTCGGTGCTTGAGTGGCTTGCGGTTCACCGGCAGCGCGTACAGCCGGACGGTCAGCACCTTGCACGGCACGAGGTAGCCGGGCGTGGCGAGTTCCTGCCCCCGCCACACGGCATCGTGCGGCACCCCGGCGAGGTTGATCGCGCCGCGCTGGCCCCGCTGGAGGTGATCGACCGACGTGCCGGCGTTGTTCAGCCCGCGCACCCGGATGATGTCCTTCGTGCCGTCGCCCTTGTGCCATTCCAGTTCGTCCCCCACCCGCACCGCCCCGGAGACGATGGACCCGGTGACGACCGTGCCGTGCCCCGGCACCGTGAACGCGCGGTCGATGGGGAGACGGAATTTGTCTTTGCTGGTCCCCCCCTCCCCTGGCGGGAGGGGGAATTTGTTTTTGCTGGTTCCCCCCTCCCCTGGCGGGAGGGGGGTTAGGGGGGAGGGGGATTCTTGCGTGGCCACCCCCCCCGCCCGGGGAGGGGGGGACGAAGCGGATGCCAGCCGCATCAACTCCGCCTTCAACTCGTCCAACCCCATGCCGGTGAACGCCGACGTGGGGATGATCTTCGCTTCTTCGAGAAACGACCCCTGCACCAGTTCGCGGACTTCCAGCTCCGCCACCTCGCGGGTGATGTCGTCCACCAAGTCGGCTTTGGTCAGCGCGATGACGCCGTGGCGGATGCCGAGCAGTTTCAGGATGTCCAGGTGTTCCCGCGTCTGCGGCATGACGCTGTCGTCGGCGGCGACGATCAGCACCACCAGATCAATGCCGGTGGCCCCGGCGAGCATGTTCTTGACGAACCGCTCGTGGCCGGGCACGTCCACGATACCCAGGCGGAAGTCGCCCAGATCGAGGTGGGCGAAGCCGATGTCGATGGTGATGCCGCGGGCCTTCTCCTCCGGCAGGCGGTCGGTGTCGATGCCGGTGAGGGCCTTCACCAGGGAGGTCTTCCCGTGGTCGATGTGGCCGGCGGTGCCGAGAATCAGGTCGCGGGGCATGGGAACAGCCGGCACGGATGGGTCGGGCGGACGCGAACACACGATACCGATTTTAGCGACTTCCGGCCGTCCGGGGGTTTCCACTTTTTCCGCGAAGGATTCGCCCCGGTTGTGGACAATCCCACGCATGGCCGACCCGCCGAACCCCGAACCCGCGCTGCGGCAGGCCGCCCTGGCCGGTGACGCCGGCGCGTGGCAGGCGCTGTTCCAGTCGGCGTTCGAGGCCGTCGCCGGGTATGTGCGGTGGCGGTGCGGCGGCCGATCCGACCTGATCGACGACGCGATTCAAGAAGCGTGGCTGACGGCCGCGCGGAAGTTGCGGGCCTTCGACCCGGTCCGGAGCCGTTTCGCCGCGTGGGTCTGCGGGATCGCGGCGAACGTCTGCCGGAATCTGGTGCGGACGCGGTTGCGGGCGGCGAAGCGGGTGCGGCCGTTGGTGACGGTGCCCGAACCGGCGATGCCGGAGTCCTCCCCCGACCACGACCCGGAGGCCGTTGCCCGCGCGCTGGCCGAACTGCCGGAGCGGTACGAACTGGCCCTGCGACTGAAGTACCTCGAACAGCGGAGCGTGGCTGACATGGCCCGACTTTTCGGCGATTCGGAGAAAGCCGTGGAATCGCTGTTGACGCGGGCGAGACAGGCCTTTCGGGAGAAATACCACCCATGACCGACGAACCCGACAACCTGCTCCCGCTGCTGTCTCCGCGCCCCGGTCCGACCGTAGACTCGGCCGCGCTGCTCACGGCGACGACGAGCGTGTTGCGCCGCCGGGCGCGGGTGCGGCGGGCCGCGAAGGTCGGCGGCGTGCTGCTCGTGTTCGCCCTGGGTGGGGTGGGCGGATGGCTGGTGAAGCCGACGCCGGAACGCGAAGTGGTGACGGTGATTGAGCCGATGCCCGTCGCGGTGGTGGTGCCCCTCCGCCCGGCGGACCCGGAACCGACGGACGCCCCGCCGTCCGCGGGGGCCTTGGAGTTGCTCGCCGAGCAAGCCGATACCCCGGCCGAGGCCGCGAAACTGTACCGCGCGGCCGGCGACCGCTTCCTGAAGGACGCCGGCGACTACGAGCAGGCCGTCCGCTGCTACCGGCTCTACTTCCGCCACGCCGGAAACGACGCGCGGACGGTCACGGCCGACGATTCCTG
>JBBRUO010000021.1:0-21663 GCA_038247725.1 Gemmatales bacterium | reverse complement strand
GGGACCGAAGCCGTCTGCCTTATTGGGTCCCGGAACCCCCTTCGGCTGCACGTTCTCGTCACCGCCGCCGGCCGGTTGGGTCGGCGATTTCGTTACGAACTTCGGCTTCGACTCGTAATCGGTGGACGCGGGCCGCACGATTCCTGCCGCCAGCAATAGCCCGGCCGTCATCCCCATGAGCAGGGTGAACCGCGTCACCCGCCCGCCGAACCGCTGGTTTTCCAGGGCCGACGCCGCCCGCCCGAGCGCGCCGACGAACCAGAACTCGGCGACGAGCAGCGCGGCGATTCCCACCGTCAGGCCGAACCGCTGGATCAGCGCCAGGGACTCGCCGGGCATGAACAGTTCCCACGTGCCGTCGCTCGGGTTGACGGCGGGCGGGATGACACCGGTGATCAGCGCGGACACCGGCGGGAACAATAGCGCGATCAGCCCGCCGAACGCCGTCAGCGTCGCCAGCGCGGCGAACAGGGCCAGCCCCCGTCCGCCCGACCTTCGCGGCACGCCGGAGAAGCTGAGCCGGCCGAACACGAGGAACAGCAGGCCGAGGACGACCGGCACGCCGAACAGGGCGAGATCCAGTTCCGCGGCCGGCGGCAGCCACGACTCCTTCACCACTCCGGCGAACGGCAGCGGTCCGGCGAAGTGCTCGTACAGCCGCAACCCGTTCAGCGCGAGGACGGGGATCAGGAAGAAGTAGGTGGCGGACCGCACCCACCACAGCCCGCCGCGGGCCTTCCGCCACGCCCGGACGGTGCCCTCGGACGCCTCGCCTTCGGCCGCCATCGGCGACGTGCCGGGTTTGGCGAACGGGCTGGTCGCCTTCCGCCGGGCCGGCCGGTCGTCGTCGTCCGTCGCGGCCGGGATGGGCACCGACTGGCGGCGGGGTTCGGCCACCGGGCGGGGGGGCGGCTCCGGCGACCGCGTCGGGGTGCCGGCCGCCGCGCCCTTGTCACCCAACGCGAAGTCGCCGAACGACGGATTCGCGCGGGCCGCGCGGGGCGGTTCCGGGGTGGGGACGGGTGCGGCCCCGACGCCGGCCGCCGGAATCGGGAGGATATTGCCGCACGTCGGGCACCGCCCGCGCTTGCCGCCGGCGTCGTCCGGCGCGTGCAGCACGCCGCCGCAGTTGGAACACGTCACTTTGATCGGCATGGGAACCCTCGGGGCCGAGACGGGGAGCGTCGCGAAGCGGATTTGACTTGTAGTGTACCGGCCGCCCGACGCGAATCCACACGTCCGCCAACGGATCGGGATTGACAACCGGAAACGCCCCCGCTCCGACCGCACCCCTCCCGGACACTTTGGGCGGCGGAACGTCGGATCGCACCGCTTCCGCCGGTCGTGCCGCGTGGGTGACCTATTCGCCCCGCGCCGCGCCCAGTCCACCCAACTTCCGCCGGCCGGTCGGGTTCCCCTCAAGTCCCCTTGATCCATCCGGTAGAGTGTCTGCGGTTGTCGTCCCGAACCGCCGTTGGGTGCCCTCATGCTCCGCCTCCGCTTGCTCGCCGCCCTCACCGCCGGGTTCGTCGGCGGGGTCGCCGCCGTGTGGTTCGTGCCGTCGGTCGAGCCGGTGTCCGCCCGGCAACCCGCGCCACTCCCGCCGCCGGTGATCGAGGACCGCCCGCCGGTTCCACCCGCCGACCGGTTCGAGCCGGCCGTCACGAAGGTGATGACGTCGGTGGTGGCCATCGAGGCGGTGAAGGCCGCGCCGTCGGGGAAAGGGTCGTCGAGCGAGGAGTCCGGGTCCGGGGTGTTGATCCGACTGGACGACTACCGCTCGACGTTCGCGGTGACGAACAACCACGTCGTGACTGGGGCGAAGGCGGGGGACATTTACGTGACGCTGGCGGACGGCCGCATCCTCCGCCCCGACCGCGTGTTCCTCGACCCGGAGTCGGACATCGCCCTCTTGCGGCTGACCGAGGAGGACCTGCCCGTCGCCACCCTCGGCGACAGCGAGGCGGTGAAACCGGGGCAGTGGGTGCTAGCGTTCGGCAGTCCGCTGGGGTTCAGCCGCACCGTCACGCACGGCATCATCTCGGCCCGCGACCGGGGGCAGATCAGCCTCGGCAACACCATCCGCATCAAGGAGTTCCTCCAGTCGGACGCGGCCATCAACCCCGGCTCCAGCGGCGGCCCGCTGGCCAACAGCGCGGGCGAGATCATCGGCATCAACACCGCCATCGCCGCCGGCAACAACGCCACCGAGCCGCAGTTCACCGGCATCGCGTTCAGCATCCCGATCAACCTGGTGAAGCGGGTCGGCCGGCAGTTGATCGAGAAGGGGGTGGTGTCGCGGGGGTACCTGGGGATGCAGATGAGCGCCAACCTGGACGCGCGGACGGCGTTGCGGCTGGGCCTCACCAAGCTCCGCGGGGCGATGGTGGAGTCGGTCAACCCCGGCGGGCCGGCGGCGCGGGGCGGATTGCAGGCGAGCGACGTGATCCAGAAGTTGGACGGCCTCGAGATCCGCGACGAGAACCACTTCATCAACCTCGTCGGCGTCCTCCCCGCTGGCAGCCCGGTGCGGCTGCAAATCTGGCGGAACAAACAGCCGTACACGATGGACGTGACCGTCGGCGATTGGCCCGGCAGCCGGAAGTGAGGTTGGAGCTGTTGTGGTCCGAGTCGCGCGAGCGATACAATCCAACCACACGATTCCAGCGGGACGATGCCATGACGACGGCCCTCGATGCCCGAATCGAAACTGAGCCACCGCTCAGCACGGTTCCCATCTACTCACTCGCGGAAGTCGCGCGATATCTTAACGCGCCACTTTTTTCACTCCATCGAACCGCGAGCGGCGACCGGTGCAAGCCGGGGCCACTCCCCCTTAACTGGACGCCTGATCACCTGCCACAGTTCTCGTTCGCCGAGTTCGCGGCCCTGTACGTCGAGGCGGCGAGCTTCCACCTGCTCCGCGACTGGTCCTCGCCGACGGACGACGAGGGGAAGGAGCTTTCAATCCGCGAGTGGGAGGGGTTCACGACGGAAGTCGCCCGACAGTGGGAACGCCATCTCCACGGCGGTGTTCCGGGACTCTATTCACAACGGGCGGTCCACGCAGTGGCGAATCCCTACTCCATGCTCACGCCCGCGCGGGAACAATTGCTTGCGGAATTGCGCGCCATGACTTTCGAGAGGATCGAGAGCGACCAAGACTGTGGTACGCCCCTTCGCCTCTACCCGTTCACGCGCGACCCGTCACGCGAGGCTCCGCGTGTCGTCGTGATGGACCCCGAAGTCCGCTTCGGTCGTCCGGCTCTCGTCGGCAACGGCATACCGACTGAGATTCTGGGCGAGCGGTTCCGGGCCGGGGATTCGGTCGCGGAACTCGCCGAGGACTACGACCTCCCGTCCGGCGACATCGAAGAGGCCCTGCGGTTCGAGTCGCGCCTGCCCTACCAAACTCCGCTCGTGTAGGAGTGCGTCCCGTGGCGGATCGCCCCACGTTTAATGTCGACCGCTGTCTTGGCAAGGTCGTGCCCGCGGCCTTGAGAGAGGCAGGGGCGGATGTCCGCATTCACGACGACCACTTCACCCAAGAGGCATTGGACACCGACTGGATTCCGATCGTGTCGGCGAACGGTTGGGTCATCCTGACCAAGGACAAGAACATTCGGCGCACCTGCGGCGAGCGCGAATCCGTCCTCCTCGCCAACGCCCGCGTCGTCACACTCTGCACGGGGAACATGCGCGGGGCGGACATGGCCGCGCTCTTCGTCGAGCACCTCGCGGCGATGGAACAACTCGTCGCGACTCACCCACCTCCGTTCGTCGCCGTTCTGGGTCCGCTGGGGCTTGAGGTGGTTCTACCGAAACCTGGGGCGTAGCGAGTATCAGCGGCCGTATCATGCCCGGATGACCGACACCACCCGCAAACTGCTCGAACTGATCCGGTTCAGCCACACCGTCTTCGCCCTGCCCTTCGCCCTGCTCGCGGCGGCGCTGGCGTGGCACGCCGAGGGGGCGTTCCGCTGGCCCGACCTGCTCGGCATCGTGCTGTGCCTCGTCTTCGCCCGCGCGGCGGCGATGGCCTTCAACCGCCTCGTGGACCGCCGCTTCGACGCCGCCAACCCCCGCACCGCCGGCCGCCACTTGCCTGCCGGCAGCCTGTCCCTCGCCACCGTCGTGGCCTTCACGCTCCTCACCTCCGCCGGGTTCGTCCTGTCCACGCTCGTGTTTCTTCACCGCGAACCGGCGAACCCGTGGCCGCTCTATCTGGCCGCGCCGGTGCTGGCGTTCCTCCTGAGTTATTCGCTGACGAAGCGGTTCACGAGTTCGGCGCACTTCTGGCTCGGCGCGGCGCTGATGCTCGCGCCGGTGGCGGCGTGGGTCGCCGTGCGGGGCGTCACCGACATGGCCGCGCCGCTGCTGCTCGGCGGGGCGGTGCTGTTCTGGGTCAGCGGGTTCGACATCCTGTACGCCTGCCAGGACGCCGACTTCGACCGGGCGGCCGGCCTGCACAGCGTCCCGGCGCGGTTCGGCGTGCGGCGGAGTTTGCGAATCGCGGCCGGGTGCCACGCCATCGCCTTCGCGCTGCTAATGCTGCTCGGCCTCGCGTCGCCGCCGCTGGGGTGGGTGTACGCGGTCGGGTTGGCGGCCGTCGGCGTCCTGCTGGTGGTCGAACACCGGCTGGTGTCGCCGACCGACCTGACGCGGGTGAACGCCGCCTTCTTCCAGGTGAACGCCGTCATCAGCGTCGGCCTGCTGGTGACGGTGCTGGTGCAACTGGCGGTGGCGGGGTGGCCCGGCCGGTAAGTAGTGCCGACTGGGGAACGCGGGGACGGTTTGCCGTCTCGGCCGTCCGACCATGAATAGTGAACGGAAAGCCACAAGCGACTTTATTTCCATTCAAATTAATCGGGCGTATAGTTAGGTTAATTTCGTACATGTACCCGTGACGTGCCGCCATGAAAACGTTCCTCCTCATCCTGTTACTCCTCGCCTTCGGCGTCCTCCTGCGGGCCGTGTACAACTACTGGCGGTTCTGCCAGGAGCCGGCGAAGCTGTGGAAGTCCCGGCTGTTCCGCCTGCGGGACGAGCTGTTCGCCCGCCGCCGGGTGCTGCTGACCGGGGCCGCCGAACCGGCGCTGGAACTCCGTCGCCTGGGAGAGGAGTATTTCAAGAAGTACCTGACGGGCGTGCCGACGACGGCGCTGGTGGGGTATCCCGGCATCGGCCGTGGGACGGCGGACAAACTCCACCAGGTGGGGTTGAAGACGGTCGCCGACTTGCCCGGCTTCGTGTTCGAGAGCGTCCCCGGCATCGGCCCGGCGAAGGGGGCGGAACTGCGATCCGCGCTGGCCGCCGTCCTCGGCCAGTGCCGGTCGAAGTTCGATGCCGGGGCCTGTCCCGAAGGCCAGGAGTATCGCGCGGCGGCCGCCGCCCGGAGCGCGGAACGGCAGCAGCAGGCGTTGACGGCGCTTCGGGAAGTGAAGGCCATCGACACCACGCTCGAGGAGTTGTACCCGCTCTTCCTCCGGGCGCAACACATCACATTCGAGAACTTCCTGAAGCTGGCCCCGAACGGCGTCTCGGCGGAACTGCTCGCCGCTCCGCTGCCGACGGTGCGCATCCCGGACGCACCGCTCCCCCCAGCGGCCGTGGTCCCGACACCCCCGCCGGTCGTGACGGGGTCGCCGGCGCTGGCGAAGAAAAGCCCGACGCCGGTGGTGCTGCCACCGCGTGGGCGGATGTGGCTGCCGGCGGAGCCGAAGGACTTGTTCGAGGATTTGCTGGCGGCATCCGCCGCGAGGCCGGCCGCAGCCATCCCGACCGTGGAACCGCCCGGTCTGGCGAAGTTGAAGGCACTCGCCCGGTTCGGGCTGATGGTGGCGAAGGCGGACGGGCGGGTCACGCAGGCGGAGCGAATGGCCGTGCGGGAGTACCTGGAACACAAGTTCGGCGGCGACCCGGTGTTAATTCGCCATATCGATGTGACGATGGAGGAGGTGGGGAAGTCGATCCCCAGCGAGGCGGACGCGATCGCCGGGGCGGTGGGTGCGGTGGCCGAGGGCGAGCGGATGGAAGTGTACGTCTGGGCCGAACTCATCGCCGACGCCACCGGCAAGCGGAACATCAAGGAGACGGAGCTGCTGGGGCGGTTACGGGCGGTGCTGGCTCCGTCACTCGTGGGTCTCGGGTTCCCCCCTCCCCTGGCGGGAGGGGGAGGGGAGTCTTTGCTGGTTCCCCCCTCCCCTGGCGGGAGGGGGGTTAAGGGGGAGGGGGAAAAAACCAGTCCCCGCGCCATCCTCGACATCGCCGCTGACACCGAGTTGACAGTCGAACTGATCCGCCGACGGTACGCGCTGCTGAGCGAGAAACTCGACCCGGCGAAGGCGGCCGCGATGGGGGCCGAGTTCGCCAAGCTGGCCGAGGACAAGCGGGCCGCGCTGAGGGCCGCCGGCGAGGAGTTGCTAAAGCCGTTTGGTGAGCCGCTGGAGAAACCCGAACCGCCCGCGCCGGCCGAGATGCGGCACAACCCGCTGCTCGACGAACTGGGGCTGTGAGCCGCCGCGGCTCCGGACCGAAAACACCAACACACCCCCGAGATCACACCGTGTCCCTGTTCACCGAACACCCGCTGACCGAACTGGACAAGAAGGCGCTGGCCCTCGTCGGCGAAAAGGTCGTCGTCAAATCGCTCGCCGCCGAAGCCGCGTTCGCGCAACTGCCGCGCTACGTGTCCGAATACCTGATCGCCCGCAACGTCAAACCGGACACGTGGCGGGACGACCTCGTCCGGATCGGCAAGCTGATTCGTGAGCTGTTGCCGAGTCAGGAAGGCCGCGAAGTCCTCAAGAACAAACTGCTGTCGGTGGGCGAAGTCAACCTCATTGACATCCTCGAGGTGACGGTGGACTTGCGCGGCGGGCAGCGGTGGGCGCGGGTGCCGGCGCTGGCGGATAACAAGGTTCGCGTGCCGCAGGCCATCACGGAAGCGAACCCCGGCCTGCTGCTCGGCGGCTTGTGGGGCACCGCGAAAATCAAGTACTCACCGGAGTCGAACGCCCAAGCGCCGAACGAGTTGGTGGGGTTCACCCCCTTTCAGGTGGGGCCGCCGGACGTGGCCGGGTTCCGCGCCGCCCGCAAGCTGTTCACCTCCGACGAGTGGGCCGGCCTGATGCTACAAAGCGCGGGCTACTCCGCCGGCGCGTTCCCCGACCGCCGAACGCGCCTCTTGCTGTTCGCCCGCATGGTGCCGCTGGTCGAGCGCAACATCAACATGATGGAACTGGGGCCGCGTCAGACGGGAAAAACCTTCCTGTTGCGCAACTTGTCGTCCCGCGTCTTCACCGTGTCCGGCGGGAAGACGACGCCGGCGAACCTGTTCGTCAACCTGGCCACCAAGCAGGTGGGCATCCTCGGCACCCGCAAGGTGGTGGTGTTCGACGAGATCGCGCACACCAGCTTCGGCAACGAGGCCGAGACCATCAGCACGTTGAAGGACTACATGGAATCCGGGCAGTTCAGTCGCGGGGCGATGGGCTTCACCGCCGACGCCGGGCTGGTGTTCGCCGGCAACCTGGACGTGGAAGGCACCCTTCCCCACTCGCGGTACAACCACCTGTTCGAGCCGCTGCCGGACGAACTGATCGACAGCGCCTTCCAGGACCGGATGCACGGGTTCATCCCCGGCTGGGAGGTGCCGAAGATCACGCCCGCCAGCATCGCCACCGGCGTCGGGTTCGTGACCGATTACTTTGGCGAGGTGCTGGTGCGGATGCGCGACGACAGCTTCGCCGACCGGGTGCGGGGCGTGCCCATGCACCCCGGCTTCACGAAGCGCGATCAGACCGCCGTCGAGCGGATCGGCTCCGGGCTGTTGAAGTTGCTGCACCCGGACGGCAACGCCACCGACGCGGAAGTGCTGGAACTGGTGACGTTCGCGTGCGAGTTGCGGCAGCGGGTGCATCAGCAGTTGTGCGCCCTCGCGCCCGGCGAGTTCAAGCCGAAACTGATCGCGCCCACCAGTGTCGCCACGCACACCGCCGCCGACATGCAGCCGAAGGCGGTGCCGGCCGAGAAGGACCGGCTGAACACGGAAGCGGTGGTCGGGGCCGTCACCGGGCTGGTGGTGCTGACCAACGGCGACCGCGAGTTCGGCGGGGACGTGATGCTCATTCAGGTGAGCGCGCTGAACGGCGGCGGCAAGGTGCAAGTGACCGGCTTGCACGGGGCCGCCTTGTCGGATTCGGTGCGGGCGGTGTACAACCTGGTCCGCGCCAACTTCCGCGAGTTCGGCATCCCGGAGGGCAAGTTGAAATCGCAGACGGTGGCGGTTCACTTGGTGAAGATCGCGGAGCCGAAGGACGGGCCGAGCGCGGGGCTGGCGTTCGCCGTAGGCATCGTCAGCGCGTTGACGAACCGGCCGATCAAGCCGGGGTTCGCGTTCACGGGTGAAGTCGCATTGCACGGCGAAGTGGGGCCGGTCGGCGGACTGCATCACAAGATCGCGGCGGCGGCGCGGGCCGGCCGGACGCACGTCATCATCCCGGCGTCGAACGCGAGTATCATCAACGAGTTGCCGGCCGATATTAAAGCGAAAGTGGAGATCCACCCGGTCGCCACCGCCAAGGAAGCGCTCGCGTTGGCACTCGATTCCTGACCCCGAACCCGGTAGACCGCCATGCACCGCCGTACCTTTCTCGCGTCCGCCGTCTCCGCCGGCGTGTCGGCGTCCCTCGGCCGGGCCGCCGACACGCCGGGCAAACACATCCTGCTGCGGTCGTCGTGGCAGACGGTGAACATCGGCGACATCGCCCACACGCCGGGAATGCTCGCCCTGCTGGAGAAACACCGGCCGACCGACCGCGTCACGCTCTGGCCGAACGCGCTTTCCGCGGAGGTGGAGAAGCTGCTCACGCGGCGGTTCCCTAAGTTGGTCATCGCCAAGACGAAGGCCGAGCAGGAGGCCGCCCTGAAGGCGTGCGACTTCTTCCTCCACGGGTCCGGGCCGGGGCTGGTCGGGCGGAAGGAAGCGGAGTTGGCCCGCGCCGCCGGCAAGCCCTACGGGTTCGCCGGGGTGACGCTGTCCGATGCCGAGCTGAAGTCCGACCGCGCCCTGCTGGCCGGGGCGAAGTTCGTCTTCACCCGCGACACCGACTCGCTCAAGGCGTTGCGGAAAGCCGGCATCGACGGGCCGAAGACCGCGTTCGGCCCGGACGCCACCTTCGCGCTGGACCTTCGCGACGATCCCGCCGCCGACAAACTATTGAAGGAACACGAACTGACCGCCGGCGAGTTCCTGTGCGCCGTCCCCCGCCTCCGGTGGACGCCGTACTGGGAGATTCACCCGGAGCGGACGAAGCCGAACCCGGAGCGGAGCGCCGTCAACGAAGCGTTCGCCGACCGCGACCACGCCAAGCTGCGGGCGGGCATCGTCGCGTGGGTGAAGGCGACCGGGAAGAAGGTGTTCGTCGTGCCGGAGATGACCTACGCGGTGCCACGGCTGAAACCGCTACTGTTCGACCCGCTGCCGTCCGACATCAAGCCGAGCGTCGCCGTGTTGGACCGGTACTGGCTGACGGCCGAAGCGGCGAGCGTGTACGCCAAGGCGGCGGCGGTGGCGAGCTTCGAGATGCACTCGCCGATCATCGCCGTGGCCAACGGCACGCCGGCCGTACTTTTGCGCCAGCCGACCGACACCCGCAAGGGGCAGATGTGGCGGGACGTGGGGCTGAACGACTGGATCTTCGAGATCGACGACACGACGGGCGAACAGGTGGCCGCCCGGCTGACGCAGATCGGCAAGGACTTGCCCGCCGCGCGGAAACTGGCGGCCGCCGCCCGCGACCTCGCTGGCGAAAAGATGAAGGCGATGATCGCGGAGATCGGCTGATCCGGGTGGCCGCTCAGTCCGGAGCCTGCGGTGTCGCGTCTGAGATGTCCGCGTCCGTCGGCATCGGCACCGTGAGGCTCTCGGCGGGCGGCTCGACGGCGGCCCCGAAGATGCCGAACGCGCGCCCGATCAGGAACAGCCCGACGGCCATCAACGGGAGCGCCGTCAGCAGCTTGCCGTAAGGCCGAATCTCGGTCGCCTCGTGCGGCGCGTCCGGCAGGTACCACACCTCGAACCGTTCCCCCAACCGCCAACGGCGGTCGATGGTCGTGCGGTACGTCCGGCCGTCCACCACGTAGTTGCTGTTGCCCGCTTGGCCCGGAATCGCCCCTTTCATCAGGTCGGCGGTGCCTTTCACTTCGGCCCAGTTCAGGTAGTTGGTGGTCATGGTGGCGGTCACGGGGACGTACCGCTCCCGCTCCGCCACGCCGGTCAGGAGGAACCACCCGGACAGACACAGGACGGCGACCCCGGCGGGCAGGTACGGCCGGCGGTCACGTCCGCCCGACACCGGGAGACGTGTCGGGACCGCGGGTTCGGGCGGCGTGACCGGTTGAGACAGGTCGTGACCGCAGGCGGCGCAATGCATCGGCACCGCGTCCCGGTTCGTGTCAAAATGGATGTGTTCGCAAGCAAGGCAAACGACGGCCACGGCAACTCCGTCATTCGTGGAGAGAGTTTCCGCGAAACCGTAGGACAGGATTTCACCGGCGGACAGTCCCACGATCCGTGAGCGGCCCAACCGCTGAATCTCCCAAATACATGCGGCAAGGGTAAGGACCAGCAACACGCCCATGAAATAAGAACGCCACGAGGTGTCACCCTCGTGGCGTTCTTGAAAGAGCCGCCTCAGAGATTTGAACTCTGGACCCCCGCTTTACGAAAGCGGTGCTCTACCGCTGAGCTAAGGCGGCGATTTTCCACTCGTGAAAGGTATCGCACCGGTCTCGCTTTGCAAGGCCAAACTCCGGGCGTCAACTGGCCGCCCGGAGAAGTTCCTCGACGGTCGGCCGGCGGGTGGGATCGGGGTCGCGGTAGGTGTAGACGACATCGCCGTTGCGGGTCAGGATGAAGTCCCCACCGAGTTGCCGCACGTCCTCGCCGTCGTAGGGCTTTCGCACTCGCACGCCGTGGAACATGTGCTTCAGGTAGCGCCAGATCACGCCCGGCCGGAAGAACGTCCACCAACTCGTGCGCTCCAGACCGAACGCCTGGTACGCGACTCGCTCCGGGTCGCCGACGACCGGCACCGGTTGCGGGTATCGGGCCAGGAATCCGGCCAATATGTCCGGCCGCGCCTGAGTGACGATCAGAAGGCCGCAGCCGAGGGAGCGGAAGTCGTCCGCGCGAGCCGTCACCTCGCCGAGGTGCGCGCGGCAGGGCATTCAGGCCAAGTGCCGGAGGAAGACGAGGAGAAGCTTGTCGGTCGTCAGGAACGACGACAGCGGGACGACTTCACCGGTCGCCAGCATGAGCGGGAGCGAGAGGGTCATGAGGGGAGTGTAGCAGCGGGAGAGTGTAGCAGCGAGACAAGTTGGAACCGCCACGACGCCAAGTGGTCAAGAAAACAGAGAATACCATCCCTCTGGAATTCTTGGCCACTTGGCGTCGTGGCGGTTCAAAGGCTGGCGTTTGCAGGTCACTCCCTTCGGTCCACCGACAGGGGCGGGGGCAGGTCACTTCGCGGGGCCGCGCCGCGCGGGACCGGTTGGCGGTACTCCGCCAGGTTGATCGGCGACACGTTGCCGATGGTGGCCGGGCGGGTGAACATCGTCGTCGGCGTCTTCCCGTCGTTCACCTTGATGTCGCCGAGGCGGAGTTCCATCGTCACCTTCTGCTTCGGCCACTCAAGGAGCAGTTGCGTGGGGACTTGCACCATCGCCGGCCGGCCGGTGGTCGGGTCGGTGCCGGCCGAGACGGTCTGCACCTGCTTGATTTCGGCGATGGTCTGCACTTCCCACTTCTGCCCGTCACCCGATTGCGTCAGAACCAGATGCCGACGGACGAGCGGGGTCGAACCGTCCCCCCGGTCGCCGGCGAACTCGATCATCTTTTTCAGCGGCTGTCCGTTCGCCGCGCGGTCCTCGTAGGTGAGGTAATGGGCGCGGTTCTTCTCCGACAGTTCGGTGCGGTAGTCCGGCCGGTCGGGGAAGGTGGCGAGGCCGACCGCCTGCAACACCCAGTCCGGCTCGAACGGCACTGGCAGGTCGTTCTGCACGCGGGGGAAGTCGGCGTGCGAGCAGATCAGGTACGTCGGCTCCGGCTGCTTGACGTACATCCACATCTCTTGGGAGTTCGACCCGACATCGATCTGGTCGCCGCCGACGATCAAGCCCGCTTGAAGGCGGAAGTTGCGGTCCTTCCCGCACACGAGCATGCCGGAACTCAGGCGGGGCACCCACCCGGCTCCGGGCAAGTCGGCCCGCAGGCTGACGGAGTCGTAACGGATCGTTTGGAGGTACCCGGCTTGGCGGTTCAGGAACGCGACCAAATCCTTGGCCGATCTGGGTTCCAGCTTCTCGGTCGGCACGGCCGGCCGCGGCTTGAACCGCTCCAGCCACGCACACCCGGAGCCGAGCGCGACGACACCGCCGAGCAGGAGGAAGCGGAGCAATCGCATGGTCGGTCCCTCGTCGGAGTCGTGCGTCTCCGTCATTCCCAGCCCAGCACCTGGAACACCTGCTGCTGAACGGCCTCGATCTGGTCGTCGGGCAGCTTCGGGTCGGGCACCTCGTGGCGGCGGCCGGTGCGGGCGTCGCGGAGGATCAGCGCCTCGGTGCCGTCCGGCTTCCGCCTGGCGTCCTCGAACTTCAGCTTCTTCCGCCGCATCAGCAGCAAGGCGACGACGTACCGGAAGTTCACCCGGTTCGGTTCGACGGCCCCGGCCAAGTGGTCGAAGCAGTCGAGCAGCAGGGCATCGTTAAAGGTCGGCTTCGCCGGCCGCGAGGACGACGGAATCCGCCCACTCCAGTGGGCGATGGCGTCGGCCGGCGGTCCCGCCCAGGCGTCAGCGGCATAATCGACGCGAGCGAATTGACCGGCGGTTTCGGTCAGCACGCCATGCACCCGCTCGCCGGGCTTCAGTTCGCGGCCGGTGGCGGCACACACCCGCGCGTGTCCGGCGATGTCGAAGTCGGTGGTCATGGGTGACGGTTTCGGTTGAGTCGGTCCGGCTCGCCGAGCCGGAATCATTTCGGCTTCAACAGCCCGTCCAACTCCTGGCAAATTAGGTATCCGGTTTCCTTGCCCAGCCCGGCGTCGAACCGCCACGTCAGCTTGCCGGTGCGGTCGGCGATCAAGTATACGGGCCACGAGTCGATTCCGAGTGGGGCTTCCAGTTCCCGGCCGTCGAAAATCGGCAGTTCCAACTTCAACGCCTTCCGTTCGTCGGCGGCCACGTCGGGCGTGTCGAACACCGCGACCGGCACCACCCGCACTTGGTCGCCGTATTTGTCACGAATGGCGGACGCCAATTTTATCGTCCCCTTCGAGGTGACGGCATTCGGCCGGTACGCCACCAACAGTACCGGGCGGCCCCGCGCCCCGGATAATCGGAACTGGCCGCTCGGTCGTGCCACGTCGGGCAGAACGAAGTCGTCGAGCAGGTCGCCGACCGCCGGCGGGCCGGCGTTCGCCACCCGCGCCACCTTCGGGACCGGTGGCGCGATGCCGACGGCCGCCGCGTCGAGCCGGCGACGGACGGCTTCAATCGCCGGGCGGAAGGCGGTGCCGCCCACGCTCCCATCGAGGTACTGGTCCACCTTGGCCGCGCGCGTCCGGAACTCGTCGCTGGACACGCGCCGGCCGTGCGCGAGCAACCCGTTCAGTTCGTCCGTCAGCGCCCACGCGGTTTCGATCTCGCGGCGGGTGGCGGCGTACGTCACGCCGACGGCGCGGTTCCGCGGCTGCTTTTCGTAGGTCACTTTCAGACTGCCGACCGCGTCCCGCCCGTCCCGCCGCACGACGGTGCGGGTGACGGTGCTGGCGTACCCGTCGGCGGGCGACACGATGACGCTCTCGGTCCGCTTCCAGCCGCCGCGGACGATGTCCGGCTGGTCATACCCGGTGGACTGCTGAACGGCGGTCAACTCCAGGGCGCGGCCGCCGTTCCAGACGGTGTCGGCCGTCGCCGTCCAGCCAATCGGCGGGCGATCCGCTTCCACCGCGTTCCACTTCGCGTGCAACTTGACGGCGGCCGCGGGGAACGGGACGAAGAAACCGGATTCGGCGGCCGGCGGTAAGTCCAGGGGAAACGGCGGCGGATCGGCGGTGTCGGCGGAGTCGAGCGGCAGCGGCGGCGGGCCGGCGGCCGGGTGGAGCAGCCGCACCCGCCCCCGGTCGTCCACGCGGATCAGTTCGAGCCGCACCGACGGCGCGGCGACCTCCTTCGCTCCCGCCGCGCCGATGGCGATGACGGCGGGGGTGATGGCCGGGTCGGCCAGCGGGCGAACCACCGTCAGCACCGCGCAATCGGCCGACTCGCGGGTGGCTTCCAACACGAAAAGGCGGACCTCCAGGGCGTGCCGTTTGCGGAAGCGGTTGCCGACGCGGTCGCCGGCTTGCAGCACTTCGCCGGTGTAATGCAACTCGTCGCCCCGCGTCAGGCGCGGTCCGCCGACGGACAAACCGTCCGGTTCGGCCGACAACCCGACCATGAGTAGCGCGACGCCGACAGCGGTCATACCCACCCCTCCCGGATTCCGGAGCCGCCCGAAAATACCGCCGGGTGGGAACGGGGCAACCCCAACCGGGACCGGCTGTGTCCGATCTGCCGCCAATGCCGATCACGCCGGAGGAGGATCGGGGAAACCGGCGGTTCGCCGCTGGCGACCCGTGGGGCGTTCGGTATGATTGCCCAAAATACCCCGCCACCAGCGGCAACCGCCCACCTCCCGTACTTCAGCGGGGCGGTCGGCGAGGCACCGGGGTGGCACCGCCGCACACCGCAAAGGTCAGGCGATGGAAAAGTGGATGTGCTACGCCGCGCTCGGCATCTCCGGTTTGATGCTGTTGATCTTCCTGTTCGATCTGTTCACCGGTTCGGTGTTCGGCGGGCCGGACAGCAACCCGTTCGTGACCGTGGACGTGTTCGGCGTGCTGGCCAGCGGGGTCGTCGCGTACCTCGGCCTCAGCGCGCTCCGCGACGTGAAGTGACACCGCCCTACGGCCGGACGCCGATGCGGTATGGCTTCTCGGCTTCGGCGAGGCGGAATGCCTCGTCCACGTCCGCCAGCGGCAGCGTTCGCGCGACCAGCTCGGCGAACGGGAAGCCGCTTCCCGCCCCGGCCAGGAATCGCATCGCCGCGACCAAATCCGCCGGCGCGTAGTTGTGGCTGCCGACGATTCGCAAACACCTCCGCACCAGCGTCTCCGGGTTCACCGCGACCGCCGGCACCGGGAAGACACTGCCGACCAGCACCACCGTCCCGCCGACCCGCGCTGAACGCAGGGCCGTTTCCACCGACGGCGACACCCCGGCCAACTCCAGCACCACGTCCACCCCGCGACCACTCGTGACTTCGGAGAGTCTCGCGGGAAGCTCCGCGACCGTCGTGGTGTGCTTCGCCCCAAATCGCCGGGCGGTACCCAGACGCTCCGAATTCGTGTCCGCGACGATGACCGTCGCGCCGGCGGACGCCGCCATCGCCGCCGCATTGAGGCCGAGCATTCCCGCGCCGAGGATGAGCACGGTTCCCCCAAGCAGTTGTCCCGCTTGCCGCAGCGCCGCGGCAACGGTGGCGGTGGCGCACATCGCGGGCGCGGCCACCTCGTCCGGTACCGCCGCCGGCACCGTCACGACCGCCGTGCCCGGCCACAACTGACAGTGCGTCGCGAGTCCGCCCGACGGCCCGCGGCCGCCGTCGTGGGCGTGGTGGCCGTACTTTTTCAGGCTCTCGCACTTCTGTGGCAGGTCGTGGGTGCAGAAGAAGCACGCCCCGCAACTGTCCGCCACGGCCCACGTCACGCGGTCACCGATGGCGAGCGGGTGACCGCTCGCGTCCCGCTTCTCGCCGTTCAACTCCGCGACCTCGCCGACCATCTCGTGCCCCAGCACGCACGGCGTCGGCCCGTGGCGTCGGCCGGTGAAGGTGTGCAAATCCGACCCGCAGAGGGTACACAGGCGGACGCGGACCAGCACCTCGCCGGGGGCCAAACTAGTAGTGGACAAAGTTTCCACGTGGAAGCTTCGGCCCGGCCCGGTGAAGACGGCGGTGCGGATCACGGGAGTAGGTCCGAAACGAGAACGGGAGAAGTCGGGGCGGCGAGCGGGGCGACGGAATCGGTCGGCTGGTAGGTGGCGGTGGACAGGTAGGCGTACCCGCCAGGGGGGAGCGTGGTTGGCGAGGTGAAAACCGTCAGCCGCTTGTTCAACACATCCAGAACCCAGTACTCGACGATCCCCGCCTCGGCGTACAGTTCGGCCTTCGTCGTCAAGTCGAAGTGCTGGGACGAGTCAGCCACTTCGACCACCAGTAGCGTGTGAGCCGCCGTCGGGTGATCGACGGTGTAGTCCCGCGCCGACCCCCGCACGAGTGCCACGTCCGGCAGTGGCTCGGTGTCCGCGCCGAGGTCCAGGGGGAGTTGCGTTCGCGGGTACTGTCCGGCGGCCGCCACGCGGCTGAGCCACTGATGTACGAGCGTAACGCCGGTCGCGCGGGGCGGGTCCGTCGTCCCTTCCTCAAGGATGACGCCGCGGAGCAAGAAGGCGCGACGGCCTTCAAAAAATCCTTGGCCGTGCAGGCTCTCGAACTGTTTCCGAGACCAGAGTCGTGGCGTCGGGGTAGGCGGCACGGCCGGCGGCACTGGCACCGCCGTCGCCGCCGGTTGGGGGACACGGACCACGGGCGGCGCGAGAACGGCGGACATGACTGTCTCCTGCGGAGGGTGCGGGCGGTTGGAGTCGCGGCTGGTCACCCCGGCACCTCGACCCGCACCTCGCCGTCGACGATCGTGACGGGGTAGCAGCCGGTCTTCACCTTCGGGTTGTCGGCCCACGCGCCGTCGCTCAGGCGGAACCGCCACGCGTGCCACGGGCAAGTGACGACGCCGGCCTCGACGTGGCCCCCGGCCAGCGACGCGCCGGCGTGGGGACAACAGTCGTCGATGGCGTGGAACGTTCCGCCCACGTTAAAGACGGCAATATCCTTGCGGTCGTGTGTAAACACCCGACTTTCACCCGCCGGAATGTCGGACACCTTGGCGACGGTAACGAATCGTGGCATTGGGAACTCCTACTATTCGGGTAACATCCAGTTCCCCACTCCGACGCGGGCGGCTATTCTATGTGCTGCGTTCGCATGGCAAACATTGATAGGGTTTCTGTATGCTCGAAGTAGAAATGAAGTTTCGCGTTCCCGACTGGGCTCCCGTCATCGCCCAACTCACCGCCTGGGGTGCGACGGCCCTCCCCACCCGCAAAGACACGGACCATTACTTTAGCGCCCCGGACCGCGACTTCGCCCAGACCGACGAGGCCCTCCGCATCCGCCGCATCGGGGCGGCCAATTTCCTGACGTACAAAGGCCCGAAGATCGACACCGCGACGAAGGCGAGGAAGGAGGTGGAACTGCCGCTGGCCGACGGCCAGGACAACGCGGCGATCGCGGTTCACTTCCTCAGCGGCCTCGGCTACCGGCCGGTGGCCGTGGTCGCCAAGACCCGCACCGTCTACCAGTTCACCCGCGACGGGGTCGCCCTCGAAGCCTGCTTCGATGACGTCGGCGCGATCGGCAAGTACGTCGAGCTCGAAGCGATGGCGGAGCAAGCGACCTACGAGGCGGCGCGGATCGTGGTCCTCCTCACCGCCCAAGAGTTGGGGCTGCACGATCAGGAGCGGCGGTCGTACCTGCGGCTATTGCTGGATCAACCGGCGCACAAGACGCCCACCCCGACCCCGCCCTCGAAGAAGCGCGGGGGGGGGGGAGAGCCGTCGTGACGGCCCCGGTCACACACGCCCTCGCCGAGGTTCGCGCCGCCGTGGCCGCCGCCCGTATCGCCGGGAAAACGGTCGCCCTAGTGCCGACGATGGGCGCGCTGCACGCAGGTCACGGTCATCTGGTTTCGGTCGCCAAATCCCTCGCCCCGTTCGTCGTCGTGTCGGTGTTCGTCAACCCGACCCAGTTCGGCCCGACCGAAGACTTCGCCACGTACCCCCGCACACTGGACGCCGACCGCGAACGGGTGGCCGCCGCCGGCGGCGACCTCGTGTTCGCCCCGACCGCCGACGAGATGTTCCCGCCGGGCACGGTGACGTTCGTCGAGGTGTCGAAGTTGAACGCCGTACTGTGCGGCCCCCGCCGGCCGGGGCACTTCCGCGGCGTCTGCACGGTGGTGCTGAAACTGTTCAACATCGTGACGCCGGACGTGGCCGTGTTCGGGCAGAAGGACGCACAGCAAGCGATCATCCTGAAGAAGATGGTGGCCGATCTGAACGTGCCGGTGCGGATGCACATCGAGCCGACGGTGCGCGAACCCGACGGACTGGCGATGAGTTCCCGCAACCGCTACTTGAGCGCCGACGGGCGGGCGGTCGCGCCCCGGATTCATGAGGCGTTGCGGATGGTTCAGGCCCGCGCCGCCGCTGGCGAGTCGGATGTCGCCCGGCTGGAATCGGCTCTCCTCGCTGCGGTGCAATCCATCCCCGGCGCACGGGTCGATTACGCGAGCATCCTCGACGCCGAACATCTCTCCCCGATGGGCCGGCTGGATCGCCCGGCCCTCGCCGCCGTCGCGGTCTTCATTGGCGACACGCGGCTCATCGATAACGTAATCATCCGGTAACCCCGTCGGACCCGTTCGTTCGGCCCGAGCCAGTTTCCGCGATGTTCCGTCGCGGGTGACGACGCTTGCGTTTGCGACCCCGAGGCCGTTGTTCTTGGTGCCACCGTACGACAGTGTTCGGTGTACTGAGACAACCGATGTTCCCACCAAACACTGTCGTACGGTGGCTCGGTGAACGTCCTCGGTCGGGATGTGAAGTCGGGCGAACGGGCGGGTCCGGCGGGGCACCTTTGACACGAACCCGCTAAAACAGTCCCATGTGCCGCGCGGGGCACGCAACTCACCTCCCCTCGCGGGGCTATTGGCTGACCGACCCACATCAGCAGCCCCGCCGCCCAAACGTTGGGATACACTACCAGGACTTCGAGACCGGAACCGACCCCGCCCAAGGTCCGCTCATGTCCACCGACGACGATCCCGCGCGCACCCAGATCGTACCGACCTTCGCCCTCGACGAAACGCAGGTACTCGGTGCGGAGTTACGTCCCAGCAGTACGGACACGCCCCCGCCGGTCCTCGGCGATTTCGCCCTCGGCGACAAACTCGGCGAAGGGGCGATGGGCGCGGTCTATCGGGCCGTCCGCGGGAAGACGGGCCAGACGGTGGCGGTGAAGATCCTTCCCCGGCGATTGACGACGGTCCCCGGCTTCCTCGCCCGCTTCGACCGGGAGGCGCGGGCCATGGGGCGGCTCGTCCACCCGAACATCGTCCGCTATCTGGCAGCCGGCTCGGCGGACGAGTTCGTGTACGTCGCGATGGAGTTGCTCGACGGCGGCACGGTGGCCGACCGCGTCGCCGCCGGCGGCCCGCTGCCGGTCCCGCAGGCGATGAGCGTCGCGCTGGCGACCGCCCGCGCCCTCGATTACGCCCACCAGAACGCCGTCATCCACCGGGACGTGAAACCGGACAACCTGCTGCTGACGGCCGACGGCGTGGTGAAACTGACCGACCTCGGGTTGGCGAAGATGACGGACGACACGGACACCGAACAGACCGGCACCGGCACCGGCATGGGCACCCCGCTGTACGCGCCGACGGAGCAACTCCGCGACGCCAAGCGGGCCGACGGGCGGAGCGACCTGTTCGCCCTCGGCGGGGTGCTCTACTTCTGCCTCACCGGCCGACCGCCGTTCGACGGGAAGGACATCCTCTCGCTGTTGTCGGCGAAGGAGACGGGCGTCTTCCCGCCGGCCAGCAAGCGGAACCCGGCGGTCCCGCCGGCGGTGGATAAAATGCTCGCGAAACTGCTGGCGAAGATGCCCGAACACCGGTACCAAGCCGCCGCCGAGTTCCTGCAAGACGCCGAGTGGGGCGGGTTCGTGATCGTCCCCGTCACGAGTTGATCACCCCAGGTGCCGACGGCACGCCCGCGAAGAACCCACGAGTCAGCCTGTTGCGTCCGCACCCCGGTCCGATTAAACTCCGACGGTCCTTCACCGCGACTCGCCGCCGAGTCGCCCCTTTCCCACCGTCCGTTGAGGTCAGTCCCATGAGCGTGTTCAGCCGCCGCGAATTCCTGGAGCGCGGGTCGATCCTGTCCGCCGTCGCCGCCGCCGGGGCCGGCCTGCACCTGTCCGGTGCCCGCGCCGCCGACGAGGAGGCGAAGGCCCGCAAGGGCGGGCCGAACGACCGCCTGCGGGTGGCCGTGGTCGGGGTGCGGGGCCGGGGCATGAGCCACGTGAACGGGTTCGCCGGCAAGAACAACTGCGAAGTGACGACCATCTGCGACTGCGACGAAGGGGTGATCGGCAAGGCCATGACGGCGGTGAAGCAGAAGCAGGGGAACGAGCCGAAGTTCGTGCAGGATATCCGCAAGGTGGTGGAAGACCCGAACATCGACATCGTGTCCATCGCCACCCCGAACCACTGGCACGCGCTGGCGGCGGTGTGGGCGATGCGGGCCGGCAAGCACGTGTACTGCGAGAAGCCGGCCACGCACAACGTCCACGAAGGGCGGCTGATGGTGGAGGCCGCCCGGAAGCACAACCGCGTCTGTCAGGTCGGCACTCAGAGCCGCAGCAACCCCGGCATGCGGGCGGCCGTCCAGTACATCCACGACGGCAAGATCGGCAAGGTGTCCCTCGCCTACGGCACCTGCTACAAACCCCGCAAGAGCATCGGCAAGGTGGATTCTCCGACCGCCCCGCCGAAGTCGATGGACTACAGCCTGTGGAGCGGGCCGGCCGAGATCCTGCCCGTGCGGCGGAAGCAACTGCACTACGACTGGCACTGGATCTGGGCCTACGGCAACGGCGACTTCGGCAACCAGGGCGTCCACGAGGCGGACAAGGCGCGGTGGGGGCTGAACCTGCCCGGCCTGCCGACCGGCGTGGTCAGCGTCGGCGGGCGATTCGGCTACATTGACGACGGCGAGACGCCGAACACCGAGTTGTGCCTGTACGACTACCCCGGCGCGCACCTGATGTTCGAGGTCCGCGGGCTGGACACCAAGGACTACAAGGGCGTGAAGGTCGGGAACCTCTGGTTCGGGGACAAGGGGTATGTGGTGTGCCCGAGCTACTCCGGCGGGGCCGCGTTCGACGCGGACGGCAAGAAGGTGGCCGACTTCAAGGGCGGCGGCGACCAGTTCCACTTCGACAACTTCGTCAAGGCCGTCCGCAGCGGGAAGCCCACCGACCTGAACTGCGACGTGGAGGACGGGCACTTGTCGGCCGCCATCTGCCACCTCGGCAACATCAGCTACCGCCTCGGCGAGAAGGCGAATATGGCCGATGCCATCAAGGCGTTCGACGGCACCCCGGAAGCCGCCGCCGCGTTCGGCCGCATGAAGGACCACCTGACCGACAACAAGGTGGACCTCAAGGACGCGGTCGGTCTCGTCGGGCCGAAGTTGACCATCGACCCGAAGACGGAGAAGTTCACCGCCGGCGGCGGGGCCGACGTGAAGAAGGCCAACGACATGCTCTTCCGCGCCTACCGCAAGGGGTTCGACATCACCGAAGGGGCGTAACCAACGTTCACCCGTAGGGGGCACCCCTCGTGGGTGCCCTCCCCAGGCCGGGCACCCACGAGAG
>JBBRUO010000020.1:0-21906 GCA_038247725.1 Gemmatales bacterium | reverse complement strand
TCGAAGGCCGCCCAGAACCGATCATCCGGCTGATGATCGAGCCGCTGCCCAACTTCCTTCGGGAGATGAATCGTGGCGACGTGACTCCCATTGGCGACCTCATAAACCTCATTCAGAAGGATCACGTACTTGTCCCCCCACCACGTTAACGGGTAGATGGCCTTCGGGGCTTCCCCAATGGGGGTTCGGGCCTCAATACCCAACCCCGGAATCGGATCCCACGGCAGCTTCACGGCCGACAGCCGTTTTCCAGACTTGCCGTCGAACGTCACTAGCCACTGTCCCACTTTCAGGTTTTGATATGTGACCGCCGGGGACTGGTGGAACGCCACGATCGCCGCGATCTTGGAGCCGTCTGCCCGAACCGCGCTGGCCAAGACGGTATGCTTCTGGCCCGGCGGCCCGACCGCCGAGAGCGGTTCTGTTTTTCGCTTCTCGATGGCCGTCGGCAGGTCGTAGACGGTGAACCCGTCCGCGTTCTGCCGTACGAGGCTGGCCGAATCCGGGGTGGCGTGCCAGTTCCGCCGGTACCCAGAATAGGAATTGTCCGACGCAAGTACCGTTACGGCCGGGTCTGCTGACCGCAAATGCGTGTGCCGTCCACAGTCCAGATGTCGAACGCTCCGGACCAGTGGTAGGTGAAGAAGCGGTCGCCGCCCAGCGCGCGGAGTTCGGTGAACCGCCGCGGTCCGGAGGGAACCTTCACCAAACCGAGAACCGAAGCCGGTTCCGGGACGGCGGGGATGAACCGCCGGGTTGCACCAGTCGCGGTGTCCCAAACGACGACATCGGACTCCTTCTCGCCGTTGCCGACGAATGCCGCCGTATCACCCGCGGGGCTACAGGTGGTGGGGCTGCCCTGCATCCCCTTCACGGGCATGGTGTGGACAACCGGCCCGCCGCCGAGTCGGTGGAACTGGCAAACCGGCTCCTTCCATCGCAAGAGGATGACCCACCCGGTCGCGTCACCGCTCGCGTGGGTCGCGATGTGATCCGCGACCGAGATGGTGAGCGGTTGACTGTACGGCGGGCCGGCGGGCGCGGCCGATTCGACGCCGGCGAGCGGCGGAGGAGTCGAGTTCGCCTCCGGCTCTTCGGGGGGTGACTTGCCACCACAGCCGGTCAGCGCCACCGCCAACAGGACGCCGGCGAAAAGCAGGGTGAGGAACTTCCGATCCGTCGCGTCGAACTTCGCCATCGTGTCACTCCGTGGGGTCGGGATTACACTTCGACTTGTGGTGGGGGCGGCACCAGTCGCGGCCGTTCAGGTGTCACTTCGACCGCTGCAGGCCGCTTTCGGTGACGGTGAATTTGACCGGAGTTCCTTCTTTCGGCAGATCGTCCGGCGGGGCCACGGCGACGACCGTACACGACCTCGGCACGCTGCTCGTCACGATGGCCCAGTAGCGGTCGTCCGGGCCGAAGGGATCGTGGCGGAAGTCCACGCCGTTCAACTGCGCGAACGTCGCCACCTTCTCCCCGGTGGCGACATCGTAAGCCGCGCGGTTGACGATGACGTGGCGGTCGCCCCACCAACCCAGTTGATCGAACACCCCCTCCGACTGCTTCAATTTGGCCGCGGAGAGTCGCTTCCCGGTGGCCGTGTCGAACGTCACTAGCCACAGGTGATCGCGGTAGTCGCCCTTGACCGGGAAGGGGTTCGCGGGTGTGAAGTCGCGGGTCGGGAACATCACGACTGCGGCAAGCCGCGACCCGTCGGCTCGAAGTGCCGTTCCCAGCAACCAGCGGAGCTTGCGGTCGGGTTCGACGGCCGACAGGGGTTCCGTTTTCACTCGCTCGGTCGCGGCGGGCACGTCGAAAATGGTGAACCCGTCGGCGTTCGCGCGGGCGAGGGTGCGATTGTCCGGCGTCACGGACAGCGTCATCCCAGGGCGACCGTCCTTCTTCTTCGGGTCCGCCGGCTCGGCCGCTTGGCCGCCGAGTCGCTCGCCGTCCGGAGACCACACGTCGAAGCCGCCGTTCGCGTGGACAGTTAACAGCCGTTCGTCGTCGAGTACGCGACACAGAACCAACCCGCCGGACGAGTTTCCACCCGGCGGGGCGAACGGATCGACTTTGTCATCGGGATAGGGGGTGAACTGGGTCGCCCGATTGTTCGGCATGCGGTACACGGACACCCATTGACGCGGCCCCTGTTTGTAGTGGACCGCCAGCTCCCCGGACGGGCCACACACGCTTGGCACGCCGTTCTGCGGCCACGACATCTTCCGGGTGACGGACCCGTCACTCAGTTTCGTGAAGACGAAGTTCAGCGATCCAGAAGGGGAGAGCGCCCAACCGGTGGCGGCATCACCCGACAAATAGACCTGTTCCGAACTCGCGGACGGAACCGTCACCGACTTGGAGTACGCGGGGCCGGCGGGCGCGGCCGGCTCGACTCCGGCGAGCGGCGGAGTGGCCTCGTTGGCCTCCGGCTCTTCGGGGGGTGACTTGCCACCACAGCCGGTCAGCGACCCCGCCAACACGAGGCCGGCGACCAGCAGGGTGAGGAACTTCCAATCCGTCGCGCGGGACTTCGCCATCGTGGTTGCTCCGTGGGAAAGAGGCGGCGGGGTTACAGTTCGACCTCGGGCAGTGTACTGGCAGCAGGCCGCGACTGCATGGCGTTCAGCACCGTTTGTGCCAGGGCCAAGTAGGCTTTCGAGATGGCGTGGTCGGGCAGTTTCGACACGATCGGTTCGCCGGCGTCGCCGCACGAACTCACCTGCGAATCGATGGGGATTTCGCCCAGCAGCGGGACGCCGATTTCCGCCGCCAGCTTCGCCCCGCCGCCTTGCCCCAGCGGGTGCATCCGCGAGCCGTCCGGCAGCGCCAGATAGCTCATGTTCTCGATGATGCCGAGGATCGGCACCTTCACCTCCTCGAACATCCGCACCCCCTTGCGGGCGTCGATCAGGCTGACTTCGGCCGGTTGCGTGACGATGACGGCCCCGGTCAGCGGGGCGGACTGCGACAGCGTCAGTTGCGCGTCGCCGGTGCCGGGCGGCAGGTCGATGACGAGGAAGTCGAGTTCACCCCACGGCGGTTGGAAGAGGAGGGCACCGACCGCCTGCGCCACCTTCGGCCCCCGCCAGATGACCGGTTGGTTGGGGTCCACCATGAACCCCATGCTCATCAGCTTGAGGCCGTACTTTTGCAGCGGGAGCGGGGTGCGGGTCTGGTCCACCACGCCCAGGCCGAACATGAGCGGGACACTCGGCCCGTAGATGTCGGCGTCCATCAGCCCGACCCGCTGGCCGTGCATGTGGAGGGCGAGCGCGAGGTTGGCGGCGACGGTGGATTTACCGACGCCACCCTTCCCGCTGGCGACCGCGATCAGGTGCTTGACGCCGGGTAGCGGCGTTTTCGGGGGCATGGGAGGGGGCATATCGTGAGACTCAATTGTGGGTGTGTGAACGCGAAAGGGTCAGTGAGCCATCGGAGCCGGGCGGCGCGCGTCGGCGGTGGGGATCGCGTTCGACGGGAGACACCAGCCGTGAAGGCGATCGCCGATGCCGGCAATGACCTCTTCGGCCGCTTCATCACCGCCGGACGCGCGGACTTCATCCAACAACGCTCCCAAAAACTCGTCGAGCGTTGCGCGCGACACGCCGTCGGCCGCGAGCCGTTCAACGGCAGTCGGGAGGGCGATGTCCCGGTCTCCGGATCGCCACGCTTGGCGGATCGATTCCAAGGCGGTCGGCATGGTGAATCCTCCTCACGGTCGTTGCGTGAATTATAACCAATTCGCACGGGTCCGCGCCACGGCGGTCTCGTATTCGTCGCGCGTCATGTCCCGTGTGGGTTCCATCAGCCCGTGCGTTCCACTGTCTGGGTTGAATCGGAGGTCCGGCCCCAAATCGTCCGTGTCCAGCACCCAAACCGGATCGCGCCCATGACCGCCGGTCGCCGCAACGGAGGCAAGTTGGCTGGCGTGTGGGGCGCGACGGACATGCCACCGTCACCGGGTGCGACCACATCGGCAGGATCGGCGACCGGAACATCCGCGTTCTGCCCAGCTTCCAATCCGCGAATGCCGAGTTTTCGCGCCGATGGCCCGACTTGTGGCCCGCCGTCGGCATCGACCGCCATCGCTCGGAATACCTTCATCGGCGGGGTTCCTTGGTCAAACCCACTCTCACCCCATCAGCGTGCGGAACTGCTCGAACAGGTAGCTGCTGTCGTGCGGGCCGGCGGCGGCCTCGGGGTGGTACTGCACGCTGAACGCCGGCAAGCTCGTACACCGCAGCCCCTCGCAGGTGCCGTCGTTCAGGTTGACGTGGCTCACCTCCACGTCCGGCGGCAGGGTGGCCGGGTCCACCGCGAAGCCGTGGTTCTGGGTCGTGATCTCGACCGCGCCGGTGGCCTTGTTCAGCACCGGCTGATTCGCCCCGCGGTGGCCGAACTTCAGCTTGAAGGTGCCCGCCCCGAACGCCCGGCCGAGCAACTGGTGGCCCAGGCAGATGCCGAACACCGGCGTCTTGCCGAGCAGCCCCTTCACCGTGTCCACGGCGTAATCCAGCGCCGCCGGGTCGCCGGGGCCGTTGCTGAGGAACACGCCGTCCGGGTTCCGGGCCAGCACGTCCTCGACCGAACAGGTGCCGGGCAGCACCGTCACTTTGCAGCCGACTTGCACGAGGCAGCGGAGGATGTTCCACTTCATGCCGTAGTCGATGGCGACGACGTGCTTGTCCGGGGCGCGGAGCGGCAGCACGCCGGGCGACCACGAGTCGAACCCCTGGGTCCAGTCGAACGCCTTCTCGGGGACGACCTGCTTCACGAGGTCGCGGCCGGCCATGTCGCCGTGCGCGGCGGCTTTCCGCACGAGGCTGGCGTCGTCGAGGTCCGCGGCCGACAGGCAGCCGGCCATCGCCCCTCGGGCGCGGATGTGCCGCACCAGCGCGCGGGTGTCGATCCCCTCGATGCCGACGACGCCGGCCGCTTTCAAGTAGGTGTCCAGGTCGGCGTGGCTGCGGAAGTTGCTGGGCACGCGGCACAACTCGCGGACGACGAACCCGGCCACCTGCACGCCCCCGCTCTCGGCGTCGTCGGCGGTGGTGCCGTAGTTGCCGACGAGGGGGTACGTCATGGTGACGATCTGCCCCGTGTAGCTGGGGTCGGTGAGCACCTCCTGGTAGCCGGTCATGGAGGTGTTGAAGACGACTTCGCCGAGGGTTTCGGCGGTCGCGCCGAACGCCCGGCCGGTGAACACGGTGCCGTCGGCCAGGGCCAATTTCGCGGTGGGCATGGTAGGTGGATACGAGGGTGGGTGCAAACTCGTCTAAGCTTAGGAAACGAGAGGGCAAAAGAAAGCCCCGCGAGAGTTCGCGGGGCCGGATTCGGCGAACGGGTTCCGTCGCGTCACTTGTCGGCCTTTTCCATCTTCATCACGAACAGGAAGCAGCCGTTGTCCTTGGTGCTCTCGAACTTCTCCGGCCGCTTGCCCTCGCCGTCCGGGTTGTAGCACAGGGTCATGGTGTCGCCGTCCAGCTTGACGATGCCCTTGGACTTGGCCCCCTTGAACCCGTCGGGCTTCACGATCTCCATGTCCACGGCCACCGGGGTGGCCTTCGCGTCGGCGGTGTACTTGAACTCGAACGTCGCGTCCTCGGTCTTCAGCACGATGGTGTCCTTGGCGAACACGGCCGGATCCTTGTACTTGGTCACGTCCAGCTTCTCGCCGGCCTTCGTCCCCGCCGTGAACTTCCAGTTCCCGACCAGTTTGGCGGCGTCGAACGCCGGCTTGTCCTCGGCCCCGACCACGGCGGCAGCCACGGCCACCACCACCAACGCGCGAACCAGCGTCATGAGATGCTCCTTGCGTTCCGACAGACGTGCGCCCGGTCGGGACCACCCCGCCCCGGCGTCCCGGCGTCCCGGCGTAGGCACCGGCGGTGGCAGGAAACCCGTGTTCACCAAACCTTCCCGATTTCCCCGGCCGCTCGCCGACTCGCCCGCCGGTTGCGATAATCTTCCCGAGCGACCCGCGAACCCCCGTTAGGCCCGCCGTCTCCCCCGGATCGCGTCATGGCCCTGCACTGTCCCCGCTGCGAACGACTCCTGGCCGACTCCGGCGACCCGTCGGAGCCGCCGCTGTTCTGCATGTTCTGCGGGCAGAAGCTGCGGAGCGGCGACCTCGACCAGACGCTGCCGCCGATCGTCATGCCGGACCCGCCGTCGGAGGAGGTCGAGGAGGACGCCGCCGCGACCCGCTCGGTCGCCGCCGCGACGGCCCCCGTCGTCGAGAGCGAGTCCGCCCCGTCGCGGGTGGCCGGGTTCCGGCTGCTGCGGTTCCTCGGGGCCGGCGGCATGGGGACGGTGTACGAGGCGGAGGCGGACGGGAGCGGACAGAAGGTGGCGGTGAAGCTGCTGGCGCGGCGGCTGGCGTCGAACCCGGCGTCGGTCGAGCGGTTCCGCCAGGAGGGGCGGCTGGCCAGCCAGATCAGCCACCCCCGGTGCGTGTTCGTGCTGCGGGCCGACACCGACGCCGGGCGGCCGTTCATCGTCATGGAGTTGATGCCGGGGAAGACCCTCAAGGACGTGGTGGACGAGCGGGGGCCGCTGCCGGTGGAGGAGGCCGTCGGGCACACCCTGGACGTGATCGACGGCCTCATCGAGGCGCACCGGATGGGGGTGATCCACCGGGACGTGAAGCCGTCGAACTGCTTCCTGACCGACGACGGGCGGGTGAAGGTGGGCGACTTCGGGCTGTCCAAGTCGCTCGGCCCGGACGGGGTGAACCCCAAACAGTTGACCGGCAGCGGGGCGTTCCTGGGCACCGTCCTGTTCGCCTCCCCGGAGCAGATCCGCGGCGAGCCGGTCGGGTACGACTCGGACGTGTACGCCGTCTCCGCCACCCTGTACTACCTGCTCGTCGGCCGCGCCCCGCACCAGCACGACAGCCTGACGGCGGCGCTGGCGCGGGCCATCTCCGAGGCCGCCCCGCCGATCCGCCCGCGCCGGCCGGACGTGTCGGTGGAACTGGAGCGGGCCGTCCTGCGGGGCCTGGACCGCGACCGCAACCGGCGGTTCGCGGTACTGGAAGAACTGCGGGACGCGCTGGTGGCGGTGCTGCCCGCGCGGCAGATCCCGGCCCGCCCCCGCGCCCTCTTCCTGGCTTACCTGATCGACACCCTGCTGCTGCAACTGGCCGTCATCCCGGCCGAAGTGGTCCGCCAATCGATGCGGTCGCCGGACGCGGTGAAGGTGTCGCTGGGCGACATGTCGTGGGTCGGCATGGTCATCACCGTGCTTTACTTCATCCTGATGGACGGTTGGCTCGGCGCGACGCTGGGCAAGCGGTCGATGCGGTTGCGGGTGGTGAAACTGGGCGAGACGGGGCCGCCGGGGCTGGGGGCGGCGGCGACCCGCACCGCCGTGTACACCGCCGTCTGGTTGTTCATGACCACCCTCCCCGGCGTCCTCCTCGAGCACGCCCACGGGTGGTTCGCCGGGGTGTCCGGGCTGACCTTCTTCGGCGTCGGGCTGGCCGTCCTGTGCCGGCAACTGTGGCGTTCGCGACAAGGGTATCGCGGCGTCCACGACTTCGCCTCCGGCACCCGCGCCGTGCAACTGCCCCGCCCGCCGGCCCGTCTGCGGCTGGTGTCGGCCTTCCCCAACCCGCTCGACCAGCCGGTGACGGCGGATCGGGCCGTGCCGGAAACGGTCGGCGGGTTCGCCGTCGGCGGGCTGATCTGTCTGGTCGGCGACGGCGGCGAGTTGTGGCTGGGCGAGGACCGCAACCTCGGCCGGCGGGTGCTGATCCGCGTCGAGCCGGCCGGCGCGGAGGTGTACGACTTCGACTCCCTGCCGGAGCCGCGCGCCCACCGCCTGCGGGTGGTCGGGTACGGGGTGGCGGCGTGGGGGGCACACCGGCGGCCGTGGATCGCCTACGTCGCCCCGGCCGGTGCCCCGCTGCCCGACGTGGTGTCCCCGGCCGCCCCGCTGGGGTGGGCGGAGACCCGCCCGGTGCTGGAACAACTGGTGGCCGAGTTGATCGCCGCCGAGGCGAACGACGACGGTGGGCGGCTCGCCCCGGAGCAGGTGTGGGTGGAGCCGAACGGCCGCGTCCAGGTGCTCGACTTCCCCCTGCCGACCGGCCGCGAGCTGGCCGAGGACCGCACCAAATCCCGCTACCCGGTCGGCGTGTCGGCCCCCCTCGACGGCGTCCGCGCGGTCGCCACCCTGATGCTCGAAGGGGTGCCCCGCACCACCGGCGGGCGGATCGTCGCCCCGCTCCCGCCGCACGCCTCCGCCGTCACCGACCGGCTGATGACCGACAGCCGCGCCGGGTACGGCTGCCTGTCCGATCTGGCCCACGACCTGACCGAGAACCACGCCCTGCCGCCGCAAGTGTCGGCCGGCCTCCGGGCCGGACACATCACCCTCCAGGGGATGCTGTGCGCCGTCGGGCTGCTGGTCATGTTCCTGTTCGCTGGCTTCTACTCGTTCATGAACGCGCTGGCGACGGTGCAGGAAGTCCACCTGCCGCAGCGGGTGAAAAAGGCCGTCGCCGATCCGGACCGGCGAGCGGCGATCCTGACTGAACTCCGCGCCGACCCGGCCACCGACCCGCGGGTGCTGTCGGCGGTCGAGCGGGCGCTCGGCCCGGAGCAGTGGGAGGTGACGGACCGCAAGTTGGACGAGTGGGCGACGGCGGCGGAACTCCGCCTGCGGACGACCGACCCGCACCTGAACGACCCGGAACGGCGGCTGCTCGAACAACTCATCCAGGTCGATCCCTCGCCGGACGAGTTGCCCGACCCCCGCGCCGTCGCCTTCGCGGTGACGGCCGTGGGGCGACCACAACCGCCCCAACTGGGCGAGCGGGCGCGAGCCATCTCGGTGTGGTGGGTGTTCGCCGTAGTGGCCGTCTTCCCGCTCGTCGTCTGGCCGCTGTTCGCGGCGGTGTTCCGCGGCGGCCTCTCCATGCTCGTGTCCGGCATCGCGGTGGTGACGGCGGACGGCCGCCCGGCGGCCCGCTGGCGGTGCGCCACCCGCGAGGCCCTCGGCTGGATGCCACTACTGGCGGTGTTGCTGGCGACGGCCTGGATTCAGTACGCGGTGCCGGAGTTGGTGTTCGCGCGGACGTTCCTGTGGCTGCTCGCGGTGGTGGTGCTGCCGCTGTCGGTGGCCGTCGCCGTCCGCGACCCCGGCCGCGGCCCGCACGACCGCATCATGGGGACGTACCTGGTACCCCAGTGACCGCCGGCGGCGGCCCGAGCGGCTGCATCCCGGCGGGCAGCTTCGGTTGCGTCGCCCGCAAGTAGACCTCCAGCACAACCGCCGCCCCGACGATGCCGAGGCTGATCCACTGCGACAGCGTCAGCCCGAACTGGTACGTCGGCTCGATGCGGATGGCCTCGTTCAGGAATCGGTGACAGGCGTACCCGAGCATCAGCAGCACCATCACCTGCCCGTCGTGCCGGCGGAACGGCTGGAACGACAGCAGCAGGCCGATCAGCAGCAGCATGCTGACCGTTTCGTAAAGCTGCGTCGGGAAGAAGGTGACGGTGCGTGGCGCGAACGCGAGGGTGAGCGTCTCCCCGCCCCGCTGCACATCCAGCACCAGTTCCGAGCGGCCGCGCGGCCAGTCCCGCACCGCCTCCCACAACGTGTCCGTGACGCTCAACCCGTCTGCCTGGGACAGCCCCGGAGTGTTCGGGGTGGCCATGGCCTGCACGTCCGTGATCCCGGCGAACACGATGTGGACAAGGTGCCGCTGCTTCCGTTCATCTTCCCGAAAGATCGGCTCGCCCTTCTGATTTTTGGCGAGTTCCGCCAGTTTTAAGAGCCGATCGTCATCGCCGCGCGGTGTCACCACGATGTCATTCTTCTTCCCGTTGAAGGCGACGATGCGGTCGCCCGGCTTCAACCCCGCCGCCTCCGCCGCCGACCCCCGCTCGACCGCCACCACGACGCGGGGGTCGGGCAACTCGGCGGTCATCAGCAGCTTGCCGCCGGACCCGGAGAACCCGGCGGTGGTGAACCCGGTGGACGTCTGCAACCCGTGGATGGCCGGCATGCGGTCGTCCGGGGCGGGCGGGCGGACCACCTGCCCGCGGGCGTGCGCGGGGAGCAGCGGGAACTGCCCCAACTCGGCCGCCAGCGGCACCACCTGGCACTCCTCGCACGCCACCTGTCCCCAGCAGCAGCCGTTCAAGTAGCAGCCGATGCGGCCGACCGCCAACCCCAGGGCGATCAGCGGGGCCACGGCGTCGGCCAGCTTCCAGGTGTTGATGCGGTACTTCTTCAGCACCAGGTAGTAGAAGGCGACGTACCCCAGGGTGGCCCCGATGACGCCGCCGTAGATGACGATGCCGCCGTTCCAGATCTCGAAGAACGACATGACGAGGCCGGCCGTCGTCTCCGCCCGGAAGTCCTGGTGGTACTGCCACATGTACACGACCCGCGCGCCGGCGATGCCGGTGAGGAAGATGACGATGGCCATGTCCTGGAGCCGCTCCCGCGACACCCCGACGCGGGCGGTGCGGAGTGGCCCCCACAGCATGGCGGTGAGGACGAAGCAGAGGAACAGCATGGCCCCGAACCCGTACAGCGGCAGGCCGTCGGGCGGCACCAGGCCGTCGGTGAACGGCAGGTGGAACAGGACTTGTCGCATGGCGTTCTCGCGGGGAAAAGACTCCGTTCCAAAAAAACTGTCGCTCGCTTTTGGGCTACATCCATTCGCGCACCGTGGCACGCATTTTTTCGAGTTTGCTTTCGGTCAAATCTGGTGCCGCGACATACAGCCGCTGGATGACGTGAACTTGACCGGCAAGCAACCGGATCATGGAATCGGGGATGTCCACGATGGAGACGGGTTCAACCCCATCCGATGGGATAATCTTGATCAATTCCTCTCGCTCTTCGGCCTTCAGTTTCTTCGCTTCCTGTACCGTCATAAGAGGGCCGCGCTCCTCGAACTTGATCGGTTTGGGACCGCACGACAGGAACTGGCCCAGTTGAAGGCCGTGCTTCTTCGCGAGTGTCGGGAGCTCGGCTAAACACCGCTTGCGGAACCGCTTCTCCGCCGTGTCGTGTTCCCCTTTCCCGACGAGGCCGGCGACTTCGCCCAGGAGTTTTGGCGGCTGCCGAGTCGCCAAGCAGGCGGCCAGCGCCGCGATGACGGGGTCCGCTTTATCGTCGGAGGCGTGAAAGACGATCCGGTCGAGGAACTCGTCCGTGAAGCCGCGCAGCCGGTTGTCGCCACACAGCGCGCGAATGTCGGTGCCCGTCGCGGGCATGTACGTCTTGTACCGGTTGGAGTCCCGGACCCGGCGTAACAGTTGCCGACACGCCTCCTCGAACCCGTATGTCGTTTTGTGGAAGTACACGACGCGATACATGAACGCGCGCGAGAGCAGGAAATGTTCGGCGGCGGCGAGAGCCTTGATCGTGACCCCCAGCACCTTCCCCGGACTGATGACGATATTGTTGAGGAGGTAATCCAAATCGATGACGCCGTATGGCACCCCCGTCGCGCGGGCATCTCGCAATAGGTAATCGAGCCGATCCATGTCCAGGCTGCTGTGGATCAACTTGGTCAGTTGCGCGTCACTCCCCTCGAGTCGGGAAAACATCGCGCCGATCTTCCTGGCTCGGCTTTTCCCCCCCACGGCTTTGCAAATGTCCGGCTGCGTTTCCAAGATGTGTCGGCCGAGTTCTTCGTGGTTGGGAAATGGGTCGCCGGCCCCGGAAATAGTCCCCGCCCGACTGGTTGCCACTTGCTCCTCCGTCAAACTGACGGCGTCCACCCCTTCCATCAGGTGCGAATACGGATAGTGGCCCAAGTCGTGCAGCAGCGCCGCGAGTCGCAGGTCGGGAATCTGAGACGCCAGTTGGTCCGTGCCCAACTTCTCCAACACCCGACACATGATCCGGAACACGCCCAGGCTGTGAGCGAATCGGGTGTGCGTCGCGTTCGGGTAGACGAGGTGTCCCATCCCCAGTTGCTTCAGGGAGCGCAATCGCTGGAACGTGGCGGTGTTGACCACCTTCCACTCGTCGGCCGTCAGTTCGATGTCGCCGTGTATGTTGTCGGTGACGATGCGCTTACGCGAGGCCATACCCCTTCAACTCCTTGACGGCGGCACGAACGTCGCTCGTGGTGAAGTCCTTGCCGTTCTTCTTCAGGATTTCCGAGGTGGCTGCGTGGTCGTTGACCTTCACCTGATCCGTTTTGATAGGGAACAGCACGGACGCCAGCAATTCCAGCCGGCGAGCCTTCTCGGCGACCGGTTCGCCGACGCGGACGAGAAGCGGCTTCAGTTTCTCCAACCGCCCGGCGGATTCGTCGTCCAAGTTCCAACGGCCGAGTTCCTCCTGTCCGGCTTTTCCCTCGCGGAGAATTCCGAAGGCGTCGGCGGTCATGTCCGGCGAGTACGGCCCCCGGAGATACCATCGGTAGCGATACCCGGTGTGAACGCCGGCGACCTGGATGAGGTAGACCACCTTTTGGAGGATCAACCGCTCGTCGAACGTCTCCACGGCGAGCGGCACACCGGCGGCTTCCAGGGACTTTGCCAGGAGAATTTGCTGTCGATCCATTGCGTGGCACCCGCCGTGGGAGGGAGTGGTAGTGGCTTTCCTTCACTGGCGCACATTTTATCACCGAGTCCGGCCACGCAAAAGTGCGCAGCAGGTTCTCCCCAAGCAATCTAGGCGGAATGGTACGCGCGTCGAGGGAATCCCCGACGCGCTTTACCCAGTCATGGCAGTTTCACTTCTTCTCGGCCGGCTTCTTCTCGAAGATGACGACGTGCTGCCACGGGAGCGTCTTCACCGTCTTCTTGTGCTCCAGGTCCTTGAACGCAGCCATCTCCTTGATGACCTGCCGTTCGGTCATCTTGTGAACCAGCTTGATCGGCACCGCCGGGTCTTCCAGGCGGTACTCGACGAACACCAGCCGGCCGCCGGGCTTCAGCGCGGCCGCCATCTTCGCCCCCATCTCGTAGGGGAACTCGAACTCGTGGTACACGTCCACCAGGAGGATCAGATCGACTTCGCCGGCGGGCAACTTCGGGTCCTTCTCGGTGCCCTTCACCAGTTCCACGGTCGTCACTTTGTCTTTCTTCTTGCGGGCGGCCATCAGGTCGAGCATCTCTTGCTGGATGTCCACCGCCAGCACCTTCCCTTTCGCGCCGACCGCTTCGGCCATGCGGAACGAGTGGTAGCCGGTGCCGGCCCCGATGTCGGCCACGGTCATGCCGGGCTTGAGGGCCAGCGCCGCGTGCAACTTCGTGGGGGCTTCCTCCTTCTCGCGTTCGGGCCGTTCCAGCCAACCGGCCCCCTGGTGGCCCATCACCAGCGCGATCTCGCGGCCGAGGTAGAACTTGCCCAGCCCGTTCGGGTCGTGGATACGGCGGGTCTCGTACTTGGGCTTGGCCGGCTCTTGGGCGAATGCCACCCCGCAAGCGAGGAGCAGGGCGACAGAGGTGAAGCGCGGCATGGGGAACTCCGGGGACGGTGGAGGATTCGTTCCCTGAAGTCTACCGGATGCCGCGCCCGGCATCGACCCCGCATCCTGGCAACGCCCCGCCCCCCTCGCCGTGCGCGGCCAGGGCCATCCCGTGATCGGGTCTTTCGGGTGGCCGACTTTCTCCGACAGCGACTCCTGCGACGCACCGACACTCGGAGAGAGTCGGCCACCCGAAAAAACGGCATGGCCCTGCGTGGGCGGCGGGTTCCGCTTGGCGCGGCGGGGGCGGGGTGGGTATAAGCCGGACGGTTGACGACACGATCTCCACGGAAGGGGGTTCCGATGCGCACATGGATTCTGGGCGTCGCGCTGGCCGGCGCGACCGGCGGCGGGGTGGCGTTCGTGCTGGCCGGGAAGCCGGATCAGTCCCACTGCGGGCCGTGCGTCGAGGCGAGGCCGGCGGCCACGGACTGCACCGCCGACGGGTGCCCCAGTTGCAAGGTCACCCCGCCGTCGGACGCCGCCGACGTGACCGACCTGTCAGCCCTACTCGCCACGCAGATCGATAGCACCCGCCCGCGCGTCAGCTTCGACGAGCCGCCGTTCGCCCACCCGGTGAAGGCGACGGTCGCGGAACTCGCCCCCCAGCCGCGCGGGGTGGCCGAAGAGTGCCCGATGCCGCGACCGGTTGCCGAGATGGAAGAAGCGCCGATGCCCCGCATGACGGAGTGATGCCGGGTTTGATGGAAGTGTTCCGCTTCGCTGCGCGAGCGGAACACTTCCAGCGGTCCGTCTCGGCGGGACGGACCTACGCGGTTCTTCGTAGCAAGTCCGCCAGCGTGTCGATCTCGGCTTCCGTCGTGTAGAAGTGGTGGCTGACGCGGATCAGCAGCCGCCCCGGCCGCTCGATGATGGGCACCTCGATGCGGCGCTCCCAGACGAGCTTCCGCCATTCCACCGCCGTGCGACCGGGGGGCAACTCGAACGCCGTCAGCGACCCGTGCATTCCGGGTGTCGAGGGCGTGGCCAGTTTCAACCCCAGCGCGGTGAACCGGCTGCGGGTGTGTTCGGCTAACTCCGCCATGCGGCCGCGGATCGCATCCCACCCCAATTTCGCCTGGAAATCGACCGCGTCCGGCACCGCCAGCCACGGGCAGATGTCCCGCGTCCCTTCGTACTCCAGGAACCGCGTGCGGGGCGTGCTGCCGTACACATCGCGTTCGTCCGGCCCGCTTCGCCCGGCCTGTTCGCCCAGCGGGTCCGTGTCCGGGTGATACCCCCAACTGACGTGCAGCGGTTGCAACCGGTCTTCGTTCCCCGGCCCGACGGCGAGGAACCCGGCCCCGATCGGCGCGAGCAGCCACTTGTGCAGGTTGCCGCCGTAGAAGTCGGCGTTCACATCGGCGACGTTCAGCGGGATCATGGCCGGCGCGTGGGCACCATCGATCACGGTGATGATGCCCCGCTTTCGGGCTTCGTCGCAGAGTTCCTTCGCAGGCAGTACCAACCCCGTCGGCGAGAGCACATGACTGAAGAAGAACAGCCGTGTCCGCGGGGTCATCGCGGCGGCGGCGGCGGCCACGACCTCGCCAGCGTCGCGCGGCATCGTCGGCAGCGGGAAGGTGCGGATGGTCAACCCGCCCCGCTGCGCGACCCGCTCCCAGCACCACACCATCGCGCCATACTCGTGGTCGGTGAGCAGCAGTTCGCCGGGCGAATGCAGCCGCAACCCGGACGCCACGAGGTTGATCGCAGCCGACACGTTCGTGGTGAAGACGAGGCGTTCGGGTGACGTGCCCAGGAAGGCGGCGGTCCGCTCGCGGGCGTGCCACAACAGCGGCGGGGCTTGGCGGACGAAGAAGTCGGTCGGGCCGGCCGCGAGGCGGCGGCGGTACGAGTTGGCGGCGTCGAACACCGGCGTCGGGGTCGGCCCGAACGACCCGGTGTTCAGCATGCACACGGTCGGGTCCAGGGGGACCAGCGCCCGCGCGGCGGACCAGTCGGGTGACGGCGTCATTTATCTCCCCATGCCGCCGTTCCCCATCTGGTTCATCCCTTGCATGGCACCGGGGCCGGGGCGGAACTCCTTCGACGGAGGCGGCGGGGTGTAACCCTTCTCCGGCGGCAGATTGTACCGGTGTTCGTCCGGCGGGCGGGTGAATTCCTCGACGTGCGGGGCCCGCAGTTCGTACTTGTTCGCCCCGGATTTGCACCCCAGTTCGGCCGCCAAGCTGACCGCCAGCACCACCAGCGACATCGTCCGCATGAGTCCCCCTCCCGCGATCCGTGCGAGTTCCGCCCGCCAGATAGCGAGCGGGCGGGGTCGGGGCAAGCTCAATCGTCGCCCGCCCCCTCGCCCACGCGGGCGGCGGTCAGGCACTCCACCAGCGTCACCATGTACCCCTCCTGCACCACCCGCCCGTCCTGGTTCAGGATGCGGCGGTGCCACACCACCTCCCCCCGCCGGCCGCGGCCCTTGAGCGTCTTCTCGTGGACGCGGCTGAGCAGGTGGATGGTGTCGCCGACGAACACCGGCGCGGTGAACGTCCACCCGGAGACCCGCAGCAACGCGACGGTGCGGGTGGCGGGGGACTGGGTGCCCAGCCCGCTGGCGATGCTGAACACGGCGAACCCGTGGACCACCGGCCGGCGGTACGGCGTCGTCTTGGCGAACTCGTGGTCGATGTGGATCGGGTTGAAGTCGCCACTGAACCCGGCGAACGTGGTCAAGTCCGCTTGGGTGACGGTGCGGGCGACCGACTGGTACTCGGCGTTCAGTTCGAGGTCGCCGTAGTAGAGGGAGTTCGGGAGGATGGGCATCGCGGGTCTCGGTGACGATTCGGCCTGAATCGACCTTATTGATATACCCAACCCGGCCGGCGAAGCAACCGGCGAACCCGCTACCCCGTCACCTCGTCACCCCTTCACCGTCAGCAGCGGGCGGACCTCGGCCACCGCGCGGGCGATGCCGGCGGCGGTCAGCGTCTCCACCACCGGCCCGATCCCCTTGAACGCGAACGGCGCTTCCTGTTCGTTGGCGAACAGGACGGCATCGACGCCGTGGGGGTTCTTCACACGGAGGCGGGTCGCGTCCAGGCGAGTCAGGCGGGGGTCGTGAGGCATGAACACCGTCCGGGGAGGGGTTTCCGCCGGAAGGGACGCGCGACCGGGGAAAAGGTTCGTCCGCGTGGCGGCACCGTCCCCGACGGCCGCCCGCTACCGCCCGCCGCGGACGGGGACAATGTTCCACAGGCGGAGGGTCTTGTCCCCGGACCCGGACACCAGCCGCCGGCCGTCCGGGCTGAAGGCGACCGCGTGGACGTACTCCTCGTGGCCCCGCAACTCGGCCACCTCCTGCCACCGGACGGTGTCCCACACGCGGATGCTGGCGTCGGCGCAGCCGGTGACCAGCCGAGTCTCTTTCGGGTGGAACGCCACCGTGTACACCCGCATGCCGTGGTGAAGGACGACCTGCCGCGCCCAGGTGCCCACGGACCAGAGGCACACGGTGCCGTCGGTGGAAGCGGAGGCGAGGGCGCGGCCGTCCGGCGAGAACGCCAGCCCGTTGATCCCGGCCGTGTGCCCGCGGAACTCGGCCGTCAGCTCGCGGGTGGCGACTTCCCACACCCGGATGGTGACGTCACTGGCGGTCACCAGCCACCGCCCGTCCGGGCTGAACTGGACGACCTCGGTGACCTCCCCCCGCGGGCCGAGGACGGCCACCCGCTCCCGCGTCGCCCAGTCGAACAGGTACACGTTCCCGTCCCGCCCGCCGCAGGCGAGCAGCCGGCCGGTCGGGCAGAACGCCAGGCGGGACACCCGCCAGTCGTCGGTCGGGACATCCCAGGTGTGGAGCAGTTCGCCGCGGGTCAGATCCCACAACCGGATCGCGTCGAGGCGGCAGGAGGTGGCGGCGACCGCCCCGCCGGGGTGGACGGCGACGGCGTTGACGTAGTTCAGCTGCGCCTTTCCGGTGTTCGGATCGACGCCGGCCGGGTGCGGGAACTGGCGGGTCGGCTTTCCCAGGGAAGTGTCCCACAGGGCGGCGGTGCCGTCCCACGAGGCGGACAACACCCGCTCCCCGTCGGGGTGGTAGGCGACGTCGTAGACGAAGCTGTCGTGCCCGCGGAGCAGCCCCCGCCGTTCGACCGTCCCCAGGTCCCACGTGCGGGTGGTGGTGTCGATTTCCGACCACGAGTACAGCCGCCGGCCGTCGGCCGAGAACTCGACCCGGCTGACGTCCCCGTCGTGCCCGCGGAGGATCGCCAGCAGTTTGCCGTCCCGCGTCCACAGGCGGATGGTCTTGTCGGAACTGCCCGTCGCCACCCGCTCCCCGTCCGGGCTGAACGTCACCGCGTTCACCCACCCGCCGTGCCCGCCGAGGACGGCGAGTTGCTTGCCGGTGACGGCGTCCCACAGGCAGGCGGTGCGGTCCATCGAGCAAGTGGCCAGTCGGCGGCCGTCCCGGCTGAACGTGGTGCCGAGGGTGGCGTTGGTGTGCCCGATGAGGGTGGCCAACAGGCGACCGGTCTCGACGTCGTACAGGTGCAGGCGGCAGTCCGGGAAGCTCCGACTGGCCAGGTACCGGTCGCCGTCCGGGCTGAACCGACCGCCGAAGAACATCTCCTCGGCCCCCAGTGGGACGACCCGGTTCCGGTCCCGGTCCCACACCGCCAGCCCGGACCAGTTCATCTCCGTGAACACCACCCGTCGGCCGTCCGCACTGACGTCGTGAATGTTCGGCTGAGACGGCAACTCCCGCACCGCCAACGGGCGGCCGGAGGGGAGGTGCCAGAGGCGGAGGGTGTGATCCGCCGACGCGGACGCGAGCAGCCCGCCGGACGGGGCGAACCGGACCCCGGTGACGGCGGCGGTGTGACCGGGCAGCCGCCACTCGTCGGTCGAGTCGAAGTCGCGGACGCGAATGACCGGGCCGTCCGCGACGGCGGCGTAGCGGCCGTCCGGGGAGATTGTCCAGGAGTCCGGACCGGCCGGGAGCGGGGGGCGGTTCGCCCGCAGCCCGGTGGCCAGATCCCACCGGGACACCGACCGGTCTTCCGCCGTGATGACTGCGGTGCCGGTGGGGAGCAGAGTGCAGGCGCGGGCGGCGGGCGTCCGCAGGGAGGCGGAACTGCAATCCAGTTCGGCGGTCAGCAGGTGCCACTCCCACCCGCGGTATTCGACGGGGGCCTCGGCCAGCGACCGCCGGGCGGCGGCCACGTTGTCGAGTTCCAGCGCGCCGGCGGCGGCCCGGACGTTCGCCCGGTACCGCTCCCACCGCTCGACGGCGGCGCTGTGACGGGCGTCGGCCGCACTCGCCTCCGCGTCCCGCCACTTCCACACCACCGCCGACACCCCGGCCCCGGCCAGTAGCAGCGACAGCGCGAGCAGACCGGCGACGGCCGGGTTCCGCCGCGCCCACCGGCCGACCCGCTCGACCCGTCCGGCGGGCCGGGCGCGGATGGCCGTCCCGTCCGCCCACCGGGCCAGGTCGTCGGCCAACTCCTCGGCCGTGGCGTACCGCTTGTCCGGCGACTTCGCCAGGCACTTCAGGCAGATGGTTTCCAGGTCGCGGGGCACCTTCGGCTGCAGGCGGTGGGGCGGCACCGGGTCTTCGCCCCGCACCATCAGCAAGGTGTCGGTCAGGTTGGCCCCCTTGAACGGCACCCGACCGGTGAGCAACTCGTACAGCATGACGCCCAGCGCGTGCACGTCCACCGCCGGCGTCGGCGGCCCCCCGTTCACCTGCTCCGGGGCCATGTACTCCGGGGTGCCGACCACCACGCCGGCTTGCGTGTGATACCGCCCGCTGCCGTCGGTCGCCGGTTCCAGATGCTTGGCCAATCCGAAGTCGGCGACCTTCGGCTCGCCCGCCGCCGTCAGCAGCACGTTGGCCGGTTTCAGGTCGCGGTGAATGACCCCAAGTCGGTGTGCCGCCCCCGCCGCCCGCGCCACTTTCTCCACCATCACGGCCGCGAACAGCGGCTCCTGTGGGGTGCCCGTGTGCCAGCTCAGGCTGCTCCCCTCGACGTACTCCAGCGACATGTAAGGCTGGGCCAACCCCGGTCCCCGCTCGCAGACGCCGATGTCGAAGAGCTGGATGATGTTCGGGTGCTGCAACTTGGCGACCGCTTCAGCCTCGGCGCGGAACCGCTCCCGCGAGTCCAGGTCGGTTTCCCACTCGCGGCCGAGCATCTTCAACGCGACGATGCGATTCAGTTCGCGGTGTCGGGCTTTGTACACGATCCCCATACCGCCGACGCCGATGACGCCGAGAATCTCGTACCCGGACACCTGTGGGAACCCGCCGTGCGAACCGGTAATGGTCGGGTGCGGGCGGGGGGTGGGAACGGGTTGGCAGCCGGTACTGAGGCGCACCGTCGGCTCCAACGCTACACCGATGATGGCCGGCTCGGAATCGCGCGCGCCGGCGGGAATCGGCGTGGGTACAAAGGAACTCGTCATGCGTCGCGCCTCCGGAAACATGTCGCCCCCGCGTCGGATTGCCTCGTCTGAACATGGGACACGTTCGCGGTTCAGGCAACACGGGAATCGGGAAAGTTCCGACGGAAAGTCGAATCGCCCGCCCGGACTTGGCTCAAGTGCCGTTCTGCCGTTCCGGGGGTCTGGCAAAAGTTTCTGGCACCACGTCTCGGCCCTCACCCCCGACCCCTCTCCCTCGGAAACCGTCGTCTTCGACGACGGGGGGAGAGGGGAGCCAAGCACCGACGCGGTGGCCTGGCTTCCAACCCTCTCCCCCCGTTCTCGGAGAGAACGGTTTCCGAGGGAGAGGGTGGTTGCGAAGCAACCGGGTGAGGGCGAAAACGCTCCGCCAGAAAGTTTTGCCAGACCCCGTTCCAGCACCGGGCCAAATTCCTTGCCCGGACTCGACCCGGCAGGATACCATGCAGGCACGTCGTTCGTGTCCTCGGTATCGGGAGGGTGGTGTCGTGCCCCTACGCATACGCGGGTTGGGTGTGGGTCTGCTCCTCGCCGCCGCGGCGGTCCTGGTCGCCGCCGACCCGCCCCCGCCGACCCCGGCCGAGTTGGCCCAGCAGCTCGCCGACCGCGACTTCCGCACCCGCGAGGACGCCAGCAAGAAGCTGTGGGAACTCGGCGAGTCGGCCCGCCCCGCGCTCGAAGCGGCGTTGAAGAGCAAGTCCCCGGAGGCCGTCCGCCGGGCCAAGAAGATCCTCGACCAGTTCAACCGCGGCATCTTCCCGGACACGCCGAAGGAGTTGCTCGACCTCATCAACCAGTTCATCGCCGACGCCGACGGAAACCGGTTCGACATCGCCCGCAAGCTGATCACTTTCGGGCCGAAGGGGGTGGCGGCGCTCGCCCAACAGTTGCGGAAGGGGTTCGGCTCGGCCGAGGAGCGGGACGACTTCTTCCGGGAACTGCAGGAGCACCTGCGGGCCGTCGTGCCGGGGATGCTGTTCGACGGGAAGGCGGCCGAGGCCGAGGCCCTGCTGCGGCTGAACACCTACGGCCCGGCGCTGTCCGCGCAACTGGACTACGCCGTCTTCCAGGCCCGGCGGGGCAAGGGGAAGGAACTGGTCGCCCACATGACCGACGTTCGCGCTCTGCCCGGCGACGTCGGCCGTGGGGCCGGCACCGGTCTCCTGTGCGCCTACCGGGTGACCGGCCGGCGGGACAAGTTGAAACCGCTGCTGGCCGAGTTGACGAAGGAGGACCGGGGTCTGACCGCCCTCCGCGAAGGGCTGCTGATGGACATCGACGACTGGGCGACGCTGGCCGCCGAGGTGCCGGACGCGGCGAACAGCGCGGACGGGCTGAAGGCGTTCCGCCTGCGGATGGCCGGGAAAGAGAAGGAGGCCGCCGAACTGCTCGCCGAGGTGAAGGCGACCGACCACGCGAGCGTCGGCGGGTACGCCCTCGACGACGGGGCGCTGGCCCTGCTGCTCAACGGCCGCACCGAGGACGGCATCGCCCGCCTGAAGGCGACCGAGACGGCCCCGCACGTCCTCACCGACCTGCTCGCGGTGCGGCTCCAGTTCCGGGACGCGATGGACGCCATCACCGCCGGGTTGGCCGCCCAGCGGCTCGCCCCGGACGACGACTTCGACCCCGCCGGCGCGCGGATGACGAACCTGTACCTGGCGAAGAAGGGCCGCATCCTGTCCCAACTCGGCCAGCGGGACGCCGCCGCCCAAGTGTTCGCCAAGATGTCCGACGGGCTGAACTCCTACGACACTCGCGCACTGCTGCAACTGATCAAGGCCGAGGTCCGCTCCGGCTTCCCGGACATGGCCGCCGAACTGCTCGGCACGGCCCAGACCAAGTACGACGCGGACGGCAACTCCAGCCCGTCGTACAGCGGCCAAGACCCCTACGAAATCCTGTTCGACGCCGACGCCGACGCCGCGATTTACTGGTGGAACGTGCTGCGGCAGTCGCGGCCGAAGGACGACGGGGCGAAGCGGATGGTCGCCATCCGCCGGCTGCTGGTCGGGAAGTTGCCC
>JBBRUO010000019.1:0-22014 GCA_038247725.1 Gemmatales bacterium | reverse complement strand
GAGGTGTTCAAACCCGGCGGCGCGGGCGGCTTCAATGGTCAGGTCGCGGGCCACGGCGTCGAAGCTGGCGGGCACGGTCAGGATGATGTCCTGCACTTCCAGCCGGTGGTCGGCGTTGCCGTTGCCGACGGTGGGATTCCAGGCTTCCGCGAGGTGCTTCAGGTAGCGAGTGCTGGCCTCGACCGGTGACACCCGCCTGTCAGTCTCGCCGGCGCGGAACGGCAGGATGGCGGCTTTGCGGTCGCAACCGGGGTGGCACAACCAGGACTTGGCGGAGGCGACCATGCGGGTCGGGACTTTCGCGCCGAACGTCTTGGCGAACTCGCCGACGCAGTAGTCGCGGTCGGCGTCCCACGGCAGCCTCAGCGCGCCGGCGGGCTGCTCGTTCGGGCCGGGCAGGTACAGGTTCGACGGCAGCAGCGGGCGGTCGGCCACGTCGCCGGGGGCCACCACTTGCGGAACGAGGAACGGCTTCGGACGGGGGTCGGCCCCCGCGCCGGTGTCCACGTAGGCGAGCGCGCAATTGGTGGTGCCGAGGTCGATGCCGACGACGAAGCGGGTGTTCATCTGGGGTTGCCCCATCCGGTGCGAATCCACGGCCATTGTACGGGGCGACGTGGACGTGAGAACAGCGGGGGCGGGAATGCGGCACGCCGCCGCCGGCATCAATCCCGGAGGGCGGCCCCGGTGAGGGACAAGAACACCTGCTCCAGGGTCGGTTGCTTGATGTCGAGGGCGGTCAACTCCCGGCATTCGGCGATCAGACGCGGTAACAGGGGCGACAGTTCGGCGGCGGTCACGCGAAGGACGTTCCCATCTCGGTTCACGGCCGTCACGCCGGGGATCGCGCGGAGGCGGTCGGGCAGGTCGTCGGGCACGGCCGGCAGGGTCAGGGTGGCGACCGCGTCGAGGCCGGCGAGCAGGTTCGGCAGGGTGTCACACGCCCGCACGGTGCCGCCGTCGAGGATGGCCAGCCGGGGGCACAGGGCCTGCACCTCTTCCATGTAATGGCTGGTGTAAATGACCGTCAGGCCGGCCGCGTTCGCCGCCCGCACCTGCTCGAAGATGTGGTTCCGCGACTGCGGATCGACGCCGGTGGTCGGCTCGTCCAGGAGGAGGATTTTGGGCCGGTGGACGAGAGCGACGGCGAGGTTCAGTCGCCGCTTCATGCCGCCGGAGAACGTCCCCGCGCGGTGGTCGCCGCGATCCGTCAGGCCGACGGCGGCCAGCATCTCGGCCACCCGGTCGGCGAGGTCGGGGTCGCGGAAGCCGTACAGTTTGCCGAAGAAGCGGAGGTTCTCGCGGGCGGTCAACTCCGGGTACAGGGCGAGATCCTGGGTGGCGATGCCGATCTGCCGGCGGGCGTTGCGGTCGGCGGCGGTGAACGGCTTGCCGAACAGACGCACCTCCCCCGCCGAGGCGTCCGTCAGCCCGGCGAGGATGCTCATCAAGGTGGTCTTGCCCGCGCCGTTCGGCCCGAGCAGGCCGAACAGTTCGCCCTCGTTCACGGCGAACGACACGCCGCCGAGCGCGACCGTGCGGCCGTAGCTCTTGCGGACCCCCGTCACTTCCAAGACTGGTTGCGTCATGCGGTCATGATAGGACCACGGGGCGTCACGCCCGGACGATCTTCTCGCGGCCGGTCGTCACCTTCTTGGTCGCGTTCCGGCTGTCGATGACCACCTTGGCGTGGGCCACGATGAACTCGTAGTCGAACGCCGTGTGATCGGTGGCGATCAGCACGCAGTCCTGCTCGGCGAGATACGCGGCGGTGAGCGGGGAGTTCGTCATTTCCAGGTGCGGGTAGTGCCGCATGCGGGGCAGCACCGGGATGTGCGGGTCCGAGTACGTCACGGCCGCGCCCTTCTTCAGCAGCAAGTCCATGAGTTCGAAGCCGGGCGACTCGCGGGGGTCGTCCACGTCCTTCTTGTACGCCATGCCGAGGATGGCCACTTTGCTCCCCCGCACCGGCTTGCCGGCGTCGTTGAGCACGTCCGCGACTTTGTTCACGACGAACGCCGGCATGGCCGTGTTCACCTCGCCGGCCAATTCGATGAACCGCGTGTTCATGCCGTGCCGCTTGGCCACGAAGCTGAGGTAGAACGGGTCCAGCGGGATGCAGTGCCCGCCGAGGCCGGGGCCGGGGTAGAACGCCTGGAAGCCGAACGGCTTCGTCTTCGCCGCGTCGATGACCTCCCACACGTCGATGCCCATGCGGTCGTACAGCACCTTCATCTCGTTCACCAGCGCGATGTTCACGGCGCGGTAGGTGTTCTCCAGGATCTTGCACGCCTCCGCCACTTCCGGGGTGCTGACGCGCACCACTTGCGGGACAATGGCCGAGTACAGCGCGCAAGCCAAGTCGCCGCTGCGATCGTCGAGGCCGCCGACCACCTTCGGGATGTGCGCGACGGTGTGCGTCGGGTTGCCAGGGTCTTCCCGCTCCGGGCTGAACGCCAGGTAGAAGTCGGTGCCAGCCTTCAAGCCCGTCCGCTCCAGCACCGGCAGCACGTCGCCGCGGGTGGTGCTGGGGTACGTCGTGCTTTCCAAGACGACGAGTTGCCCCGGCCGCAGTTGTCCGGCGATGGCGTGGGCCGAGTTGATGACGAAGCTGAGGTCCGGCTCGCGGGCGTCGGTGAGCGGCGTCGGCACGCAGATGAGGATGACATCGGCTTCGCCCAGGCGGGTGAAGGCGTCGGTCGCCTCGAACCGGTTGGCCCGCATCTCGGCGATGGTGGCGTCCGGGATTTGCTTGATGTAGCTGAGGCCGGCGTTCAGCTTCTCCACTTTCGCCGGGTCGATGTCGAAGCCGAGTACCCGGAACCCGGCCCGCGCCAGCGCCCGCGCGAGGGGTAGGCCGACGTAGCCGAGGCCGATGACGCCAACGGTGGCGGCGCGGGTTTGGATGTTGGTGAGCAGGGGCGTGAACGAGTCGCTCATGGTGTCTCCGTCCGTGGAGTCGAAATCTGCGGCGTCGTGCCGTCGGGGTGAGAGATGTTCTCAAAAGTGGAATCGCCGTGTCAAGCCGAAGTCGAGTTGGAAGATGGAGACCTGTTGAGCGAGCTTGGGGAAGTAGACGCTAAACAAACCGCAGGCCTCGAGACCAGAATTTGTGGTCTCGAGGCCTGCGGTTTATGTTCAGCAGTGCGGCCGAAATCCGTTACGGCCGGGGGGTCGGGATAACGTTCGAGGACTTACCGATGATGATGCGGGTCTCTTGCCAGTTCGTCAGGTCTACGACGAGGTTGTTGTCGGTGCCGGCGGGCGACATCGCGGTCACGCGAGAGGTGGTCACCGGCGGGGTGGGCAGGTCGCCCGTCCCGGCGAACAGGCCGCTGTCGGCGGCGACGAGCACTCCACCGAGGGTGAAAGCGGCGAGGAGCAGTTTGGTGGCGGCGCGGGTCATCTTTGAGTACCGTTTGGTAGTGGCGGTTTGCACATTGTCCTATTCCCATTATTAGCCATGTGACCGGCGTGAGGGAATAGCGGAAAATTCGCTCCACGAGATTTTCTCCGAACTTTCATCGGCTCGGTCAGAGGCCATTGGCGTTGCCTTTGAGTGGGATACGGATCATCTGGCCGGTCTCCTTCGCGCGGAACACGATGAGTTGCCCGTTGATCGCCCCGAGCAGGGCGTCGGGGGCGACAGTGAGTTGAAACGTCCACCGCTTCTGACCGTTCTCCGTGACCGGCTTCCCGACGGCGGCCACGGTGACGCCTGGCGGGTTGCGGTCGCGGGGTTCGCCGGTCCCCGTGTTCACCGGTTCCAGTTCCACACCCGGCCGCTCGCTGACCAGTTTGAATTCGGCCGTCGTGCCGGTACTCCCGCGGAAGTCGCCGAGGTTGATGTCGGTACCCGACGCGAGGGCGACGAGGCCGGTGACGGTGGCCGTGAGTTGCACTTTCTGGCCGCTGGTGGTCCCGTCCGACCCGCTGACGGTGAGGACCCGCTCGACTGGGCCGATGTCCAACTCGCGGGGGCCGTCGGGTGTCTCAACGGTGCGGCGAAGGGTGACGGTGAACTTGTACCCGCCCCGCGCGCGGACGGCGATCTGTTCGGTCGAGGCGCGGCGAGCGAGTTCCTCCAGGTCGTCGGCGGACAGCGGCACCGGGGCGGAGGCGGAGAAGAACGGGTCGCCTTCCAGTCCGCCGACGACGGGTGGCGCGAAGGCCGTCTGCGGGCGGGTGGCGGACCAGTAGTACAAGTCCACCGACTTCGGCTCGCTCTTCGCGCCGATCACGCCATAGTCGTAACTGCTCGGGCTGGCCCGCTCGGCCGAGTCGCCGACGAATGAGACCAAGAATTTCTGGATGGTCGGGGACGTCATGCCCTCGGCCTGAAGGCCGATATCCGCGTGGAGGGTGTTCGCGCCGGGGCCTTTCACCTCGAAGCCGAGACGGAGGACGCACCACGTCGGGGTGTCCGGGTCCACGGCGGCGGGCACGGTCAGGGCCTCGTCCGGCTGGTCGAAGTTGAGCGGCTGCCAGGTCAGATTTCCGTCCTCGGCGCGACGGAACAGCGACACCTCTGGGTCCGGCCGCAACCCGCCGACGGCGGCGGCCACCCCCACGTCCCGCCGCATCGCCCGGTTCTCGTCTGGGGAGAGGACGGCCAGTTGCGCGGTGGTGCAGGCGACGCAGCTCCGCGCCTTGGCCGTCACTTTCACGGGAACCGTGTTCGGGTTCCGGAGCAAGTAGGTGGCCCAGTGGATTTCCTTGTTCACCTCGAAGAAGCCGGGGAACACGCGGGCGGCGTAAGTCTCGCCCCGCGGGTCGTACTTCAGTTGGAACTCCTTGAACACGAGTGGCATCCCGCCCCGGAACCCGGTGCCCGGTCCGTCGCCCGACGGCCGCGCCGGTTCGCCCTCCGAGAATTGGGTGATGACGGTGGCACCGATCACCGCCGCCACCAGCAGCGCGAGGGCGAGGGCGATTTTCAGGTTCGCGTTCATGGGGCACCGGGGGCTTCGATGGTCCCCTCTACCGAGGGGGAGAGTTTCAACCGATACGTTCGTCGGCCGTCCGACGTTCGTCACTCGTCGCCCTTCGGGGGCGGCAGCGGCCGGCCGTCGGTGCCGACCGGCCCCACCGCGACGACCGTCAGGCGCTTCGGGTCCAGATGCCTCCGGGCCACGGCCTGCACGTCCGCGACCGTCACTTTCTCCACCGCCGCCGCGTACTTCGGCAGGAAGTCGAAGCCCAGTTTGAACCGCTCGGCCGTCAGCAACTGGTCGGCCACCTGCTCGTTCGTGGTCAGCTTGAAGGGCAGGCTGCCGAGGAGGTACTTCTTGGCGCTGGCCACCTCCTGCTCGGTCGCTTTCTCGTCGCGGATGCGGTTGATCTCTTTCAGGAAGCCGTCGCGGGCGACGAGGTACTTGTCGGGGAAAGTGCCGATGTACCCGATGAACATCCCCGGCACGCGGTCGCCGGCCGAGTTGGCGATGCTGGCGTTCACCGTGTACGCCAGCCCCTGCCGGTCCCGCAGCGTGGACGACAGGCGGTCGGTGAACCCCGGCCCGACGCCGAGCACGTTGTCCATCACCAGCAGCGGATAATAGTCCGGGTCGTCGCGGGTGACGCCGAGGTGCCCGACGAACACGTGCGTCTGCGCGGCCGTCGGGTCGGTGACGATCTGCTCGCCGGGCAACCCCTCTTTCTTCGGCGGGGCCACCGTCAGTTCGGGCAGTTTCCCCGGCTTCCAGTCGGCGGTTCGCGCCTCCAGTGCCTTCAGCATCTCGGCCGTGTCGAAGTCGCCGACCACGACGACGGTGGTGTTGTTCGGCACGAACAGGCCGGCGTGCAGTTTCTTGCAGTCGGCGGCGGTGAACTTCGACACCACGTCTTTCCGGCCGTAGGGCGAGCGGCCGAACGGGTGGTCGCCGTACACCCGCTCGCCGAGGAGCATCCTGGCCCGGTTCTGCGGCTGCGTCTCCACGTCCGCGATGACGGAGAGTTGCTGGGCTTTCTTGCGGTCGAGCGCGTCGGCCGGGAACGTCGGCTTCGTCAGGCAGGCGAACAGCAGGTCCAGCCCGACCTCGGTGTCCGGGGTCAGCACCTTCAGAGTGCCGCCAGTGGAATCCATGTTCAGGCTGCCGCCGGTGTTCTCGATGAGTTCGGCGATTTGCTTCCCGGTGCGGTTGCCCGCTCCCTCTTCGAGCATGTCGCCGACGAGTACGGCGAGGCCGGTCTGGCCGGCCGGTTCGCGGAGGCGGGTGTCGGCGACGTAAGCTTGGGCCACCACGATGGGCAGGCGGCGGTTCTCGAGCAAGATGGCGACCAGCCCGTTCTTCAACTCGACCCGCTTGGCTTGGGTCAAGTCGAAGGCGGAGGCACCGGTTGGAGTCGGTCCGTCCCGGCGGGACGGACTCGTCCGGCTCGGCGAGCCGGACCTACGGCCGGTCTCCTTCTTCGCCGGCGGGTGCGGGTCGTCTCCCGGCACCGACCACACGACGGCGGCGGCCTCCTTCCGCAGGTACTTCTTCGCCACCCGTTGCACGTCCGCCGGGGTGACGGCGGTGAGTTTTGCCAGGTAAGTCTTGAGGTAGTCCAGGTTCGAGTACGTCACGCTCCGCGAGATGAAGTCGGCCAAATTGTGGACGCTCTCGCGGCTGAACAGGAACCTCGCCAGCGCCCGCCGGCGGACGCGGGCCAACTCGTCCGCCGGGATCGGCGTCTCGGCCAGCTTCGCCAGTTCGTCGAACACCGCCGCCTCGGCTTTCCGCCGGTCTTGCCCCTTCAACATCTCGATCTGCACGTTGAACCAACCGGGGTAGCGACCGGTGCCGTTGTACGCCGACACGTCGTTGCACAACTCGTCACCTTCGACCAGCCGCTTGTACAGGCGGGCCGTCTTGCCTTCGACGAGGATGTCGTGGATCACGTCGAGGACATAGTCGTCCGGGTCGCCGACGCGGCAGGTGTTAAACCCGAGGGTGCCGCGGGCCACATCGAACTTGGTGACGAACTCGCTGCGGACCTGCGTGTCGCGCGGCGTCAGCTTTGGGAACGGCTTCCGCTCCGGCAGGTCTTCATTGGGAATCTTGCCGAATAGCTTCTTCGCCAGCGCCATCGCCTCGGCCGGGTCGAACCCGCCGCAGATGATGAGCGAGGCGTTGTTCGGGTGGTACCACTTGTCGTAGTGCCGCAGGATCACCTCGGCGGTGGCCGCGCGGACGTGCTTCTCCTCGCCGATGACCGGGTGCGCGTAGGGTGACCCCTTCGGGTACAGCAGCGGCAAAATGGCCTTGTATTCCAGGTCCCACGGCTGATCCTCGCCGCCCTTCAGTTCGGAGATGACCGCGCCCTTCTCCTGTTGGAACTCGTGCTTGGCGTCGATGCGGGTGTTCCGCATCCGGTCGGCCTCGATCTCCAGCGCCTGCGTCCACCGGTCGGCGGCGAAGTCGAAGTGGTAGACGGTCATGTCCTCGGACGTGTAGGCGTTGTTCCGCCCGCCGTTCCGCTGCGTCGCCCGGTCGATGTCGCCGGGGACGAACTTGTCGGTGCCTTTGAACAGCAGGTGTTCGAGGTAGTGGCTCAGGCCGGTCTGGTCGTTCTCCTCGTCGCACGAGCCGACCTTGTACGCCAACATCGTCGTCACCACCGGCGACCCCTTCACCGGCAGCAGGTACACCCGCAGGCCGTTCGGCAGCGTCTCGGTCTTCAGGTCCGCGAACAGGGCGTTGGCGGTAGCCACCAGCTTGGCATCGGCGGCCGGATCGGCGGCCGCGACCGGGGCGGCCAGCAGGGCGGCCAGCAGGAGCGAACGGAACGGCATGGGTGACCTCGGCGGGGACCACGATCCTGGATAGTGAATTCTACCGCGCCGGGCGGCCGCGCGGTCACGCCCCGGCAAGGATGATCAGCGGGCGGCGGATCGGGTCCGGTTCCGCGCGGCGGATCAACTCCCGCACCATCCACGGCACGTTCCCCTCGCCGAACAGCAGGAACCCGAGCGTTCCCGACCACGGCGTCTCGTCCGTCCAGCCGAAGTGGATCTCCGGCGGCCGGCCCACCTTCGCCATCTCCAGGGCCAGCGCCGCCAGCGTGTGTGAGATGCTCGCCGCTTCCGTGATGCGGAGGATGTACCGCCCCTGCTCCTGCTGCACTTCGATCACCGGTTCCGGAACGAAGTCCGAGGCGTCGGACAGTTCCACCTCGACGAAGATGAACATCAGGTCGCGGGGGATGCGGTGCTCGCGGCGGATCACCTGCTCCTTCTCGGCCAGCGTCCGCCGGCCGGGGCGGTGCGGCACCAGCACGCTCAACTCGAAGTCGCGGATGGTGTCCCACAGCAGCCGCGATTCCGGGTCGGCCACCTTGAACCCGGCGAACCGCAACTCCCGGCTCCGCCGGATTCGCGACCAGACCGAAGTGACCAGGATGGTGACGATGAACACCGAAGCGATGAGCAGTCCGCGGAAGTTCTTCTCCACCTCGTTCACGACCGTGGTGTACACGAACACCAGGGTGATGAGCAGGAACGGCCACGACAGCCGCCGGTACCACGCGCCGGTGCGGGTGCCGTACACGTCGATGACCGCCGCCACGCAGGCGCTGGTCATCAGCACCAGCACCCCGGTGGCGTAGGCCCCGCCCTGGGCGTCCACGTTGGCGTCAAACGCCCACGTCACTACCAAGTTGATGCCGGTGAAGAGCAGGACGAGCGGGCGGATCGCCTTCGCCCACTCCGGGGCCATGCCGTACTTGGGCAGGTACTGCGGCACCAGGTTTAGCAGCCCGACCATCGCGCTCGCCCCGGCGAACCACAAGATGACGATGGTGCTGATGTCGTAGATGGTGCCGAACGTCGGGCCGAAGAACGGGCAGATGGCCGGCCCGTGGACCCCTTCGCCGTGCGCCAGGAAGGCCAGCGCCCGCCCCGCCGCCGGCACCTTCGGCCACTTCGAGACTTCCTCGATGGGCTGTCCCTTGGCGTCCGTCGGCAGCGACCCGTCGGCCGCCACCGGGGTGATCTCGTGCGGCAGGATCACCGTACTCACCACCACCGACGACGTGAGCAGGTACACCGACATGATGGCGGCGGCGGTCAGCAGCAGCTTGCGGCCGTTCCGGATCCGCCCGACCGGATTCTTGGCGGTGTCGTCCGCGTCTCCCTTCACGTTCGGCAACACGGCGACGCCGGTCTCGAACCCGGACAGCCCCAGCGCGAGTTTCGGGAACAGCACCAGGGAGAACAGGAAAACTGTCAGCCAGGTGCCCCCGGTCGAATTGACACCGGGCAGATGCCACGACCCGCTTTGAAGCCGCGCGAGCCAGTCCGAAAGTAAGTCCGGGTGTTCGATCAGGTACTCAAGGGAGTAGCCGATGACGACGGCGTTCAGCGTCAGGTACACCGCCACGATGACGACGGCGATGCCGATCACCTCCTTGAACCCCTTCATGAATGTCGCCCCCAGCAGCACCAGCAGCAGCATGGTGATGGCGATCAACTGGGTGACGGACGTGTGACCGGCCGCGTCCTTGAACGGCCAGTTCGGGTTCTCCACCATGTGTAGGGCGGCGTCGGCGGCGGACAACGTTTTCGTGATGACGAACCCGGTGGCGGCGAAGCCGAGCAGCACCAGCACCAGGATTTTCCCGTGCCAGCCGCTGAGTTCTCGGGCCAACATGCCGATCGAGCCTTGGCCGGTGAACGACTTGCCGGCGACGTACCGGTACACCGGCAGTGCGCCGAACAGGGTGACGAGGACCAACACGACGGTGGCGAACGGGGCGAGCAGGCCGGCGTTCTGCACGGCGATGGCCGGCTGATAGCCGAGGGTGCTGAAGTAATCGACGCCGGTCAGGCACATCACCCACAGCCACAACGACTGGTGGTGCTTGGGGGCGGGGCCAGGGGGAGTGCTCATGGTGGGGTGCGGGCACCGCCGTCGGCGACCGGCGACGAGCCGGCGAACCTGCGGCGGCCGAGGCGGTTCCGTGAACCGCCCCAAAACCGTCCGGGGATTTTATGAGACTTCCGGGTAACGGCGGGCGGATTCCGGCCCGCGGTCGGGTGGCGGGTTCACGCACCGCCGTTCGACGAGCCGGTAGAACACCGCGCACGCGGCGACGGACGCCACCAGACAGACCGGTACCGTCACGAACAGCGTCCCCGCGTTCGACGTGACGCCGAGCCGGTACAGGTTCCACTTCACCACCGCGACAATGGGGCCGTGGATCAGGTAGAGGCTGTAGCACCGCCGCCCGCAGTACCGCAACGGGGCGACGGACCGTGCGGCCGACACCGCCGCGTCGAACCGGTGCAGCCAGCCGAGCGTCAGGGCGAAGGCGAACGCCGTCGCCAGATACGCCGGCACCCCCTGGGGGAAATCGGCCCAGTTCGGAATCCCGCCCAGCGCCGACAGCATCCCGGCGGCGAGCAGCAAGTCCAGGCTCCGCCGCACCGCCGGGGTCGCGTGGTTCACGCGGTAATACACCCCGACGCCGGCCGCGAACGCCAGCCACAAGCCGTCGAAAAAGAACCCGTTCCACGGCAGTCGCAGGCGGTTCAGGTCGAACCCGGCGACCATCGGCAGGGCGGACAGGTTCGCCGCCACCAGGGCCGACACCACTGCCACCCCGGCGAAGAACCACCGCGGGACCGCGAACAGCAGGCCTCCGGCGATCAGGTAGAACTGCTCCTCGTAGCACAGGGTCCAGAGCTGGCCGGTCATGTACGCGCGGGGAGGGCCGCCGAAGTGGTGTCGCCACTCCTCGGTGAGCGTGGCCGCGCCGACCCAGTTCACCCAGCTCAGTTCGTGCGGGTACGGCAACGGCCGGTCGAACCCGACGTGCGGGCCGGGCATGGCGTATTCGGGCACCAGCCAGACGCCGACGGCGGCCACCGCCAGGAACGCCCACAGCGGCGGGTAGATGCGGCGGAAACGGCGGGTGAAAAACCGACCGACGGGGCGGGGCTTGCGGCGGGCGGCGTCCACCGACGCGGAGATGCAATACCCGCTGATGACGAAGAACAGCGGCACCCCGACCCACAAGTACGAAACGGCGGTGGCCAGCCATTCGAGCAGCGTGCCGCCGTTCGTCAACACGTCCCCTTTCGACGCCGGCGTGATGGCGTACCCGTAGGCCGAGTGGAACACCACCACCGACAGGCAGGCGACGCCCCGCCAGGCGTCGAGGGTTTCGTACCGCGGGCAGCGAGGCGGGGGGAGCATTCGGCGGCTCAGGCGACGGCGGCGAACTCCTCGGCCGGTTCGTACCGCATCGCCCACTCTAGCATGCAATCGAACAGTTGGCGGTCGAGGGCCGACGCCGTCCCGCACTCCGGGTGCCACTGGACGCCGATGCAGAACCACGTCTCGTCGGTCGTCTCGATGGCCTCGATGACGCCGTCTGGCGCGCGGGCCCCGACCCGCAGCCGCTTGCCCACCTGATTAATCCCCTGGTGGTGACCGCTGTTCACCCGCAGTTCCGGCGCGCCGAAGATGTCTTCCAGGGTGGACTTCGGGTCCACGTTGACCATGTGCCGGTGCGGACCGCCCGACGACTCGTAGTGCGGCAGCGCCTTCGGGTTGTCACCAGGCAGGTGCAGGTGCAAGCTGCCGCCGAAGTGGACGTTCAGCAGTTGCATGCCGACGCCGATGGCCAGCAGCGGCAGTTTCCGCTCCACCACCTGCGTGAGCAGGTAGCGATCCGCCTCCTCCCGCCGCGCCGCCATCGGGGTGACGGTGTTGTTCGGCTGTTGGCCGTTCCGCCGCGGGTCGAGGTCGAGTCCGCCGGTCATCACCACCCCGGACACCATGTCCAGATAGCGGTCGATCTCGGTGAAGTTCTCTCGCGTCATCGGCGGGATGAGCAGTGGCAGCCCGCCGGCGGCGAGGACGGCGTCGATGTAGTTGGCGTTCAACCGGGCGGCCGGGCCGGCGCTCTTCGGCGTGACGAAGTCGGTGTTGATAGCGATCAGTGGGCGGGGCGGCGGGGCAACAGGCATCGGGCGAACTCCTCCGTGAACGCGATTCTGGCGGGGCGTCTTGCCCCGTGTCGGTATTTCAGTCGGCGAGTGAGTGTAAGCCGGGGACGGAAACGGATTCAAGCCCGACTTCGGCGACCCGTGAATGGCTACACCATCCGCAGCAGGAACGGCACCTCAGCCAACACGTGCAGGAACGCCACCGTGAAGTAGATGGTCCGGGTGGTGCCGTAGTCGGTCAGGAACGCGGCCCACAACACCGCCACGACGAACAGCCCGAACAGCAGCACCGCCGTCACCCCCGTCGCCCACCGCCGGTTCCGCCGTGCCGCCGGAATCGCCTTCAATTCCCAGGGTTTCGACCGCAGCCCGATCAGCGGGATGAGCACCACCCAGACGCCGTAATGCACCGTCTCCAGAAACGTGTGCGCCGCGACCAGGAAGTGCGTCGAAATGCCGGTGAGGAAGCCGCCGTCGGCGTGACGGCAGATGGCCGCCGTGAGCGGGTCGGTTTCGGGCAGGTCCGGCACGTCGTACAGTTTCCAGAACAGCACCAACAGCAGCGCGGGGATCGCCAGGAGTGCCCACCGGTACGCCGGTCGCCAGTTGCGGTGCGAGCGGTGCAGTTCGCGGTCGAGCAGCCAGAATGCCATGCACGGGTGCGCGTAAACCAGCAGCACCGGCAGCGCGAACGGCCACATCCAGACGAACGCCAGCAGCGCGAACGCCACCGCCCACACCCATCCGGCGTCGAACTTCGGGGCGGTGTTCGCCCGCATCTGCACCAGCGTCGCCACCCACAGCACGAGCAGCGTACACCAGCCGGCCAGGAACTCCGGGGAGTCGCTCGTCGTCGCGGCCCAGTACAGGCCCACGAACGCGGCGGTCAACCCGACCATGCCCACGGCGGACACCACGAAGAATGGCAGCAACTTCCCCGTCCGCGCCGGCAACCGGCCGAGGACGTACCGCGCTTCCAGCCAGTTGTGCGGACCGGCGAACAGGAACACGACGGCGATGGACAACCCGATGGGGAACCCACCCGCCAGAACCGCCGCTGCGACCGCCAGTGCGGCGAACCCGACGGCCAGCGGCAGGCCGGGCGCGCGGGCGGCGGGGACCGGCGCGGCGAGTGACATCGGCATGTCAGCGGTCCATGGGAGTCGAGGGGATTCGCCGCCAGAGGAGGCCAATCAGCACGACGGCCGCCGCCACGCCAAGACCGACGGCGACCCAAACGACCGCCGCCGGGCCGTCCGGCTGAGGCGGTGGGGGCGGCGGAGGCGGCGGAACTGGAAAGGTGGCGTTGGCGAATGGGAGCATGGGAGGCATGTGTGGTTAGCTCTTGATGCCGTGGTCGCCGTCGTTCTTGAACTCCCACAACGTACACGGGATGCCGCCGTTGTAGAAGTGGGTGGTCCGCACCGCCTTCCACTTCACCAGCTTCGCCAGCCGGTCGTTGGCGGTGAACACGCCCAGCCTCCACCCCGGCCAGTGTGCGGCGAACGCCTCGCCCATCTCGCGGTACAGCGACACCAACTCCTCTTCCTCGCCCATCCGTTCGCCGTAGGGCGGGTTGCAAATCAGCAGCCCCGGCGGTTCGTCCGGTCTCGGCCGCGCGTCTCGCAGGTCGCGTTTCAGCACTTCGACCATGTTGCCGATGCCGGCCGCGCGGGTGTTGGCCTTGGCGAAGTCCACCGCGTCTTGCCGGACGTCCGACCCGCGCGGCGGGAACGGGATGGTCGCCTTCACCCCGCGCCGGGCCTCATCTTTGACTGCCGCCCACACGCTCGGTTCGAAGTCTTTCCAGCCGAGGAAACTGAACCACTTCCGCGTCAGACCCGGCGGCCGGTTCTGGGCGATCCAGGTGCCTTCCACCAGGAACGTGCCCGACCCGCACATCCAGTCCACCAGCGGCGCGGACCCGTCGTACCCGAGGTCGAGCAGGAGCCCGGCGGCCAGCGCCTCGTTCAGCGGGGCGCGGGACTGGATCGGCCGATAGCCGCGCTTGTGCAGCGAATCCCAGGACGAATCCAAACTGAGGACCGCGTGATCCCGGCCGATGTGCAGGTTCAGCGCGACCATCGGCCGCTCGGTGTCCACACTCGGACGGGCACCGTACCGGTCGCGGAACTGGTCGCAGATGGCATCCTTCACCTTCCGCGCGGCGTACTGGCTGTGCGTGATGGCCGAGTCGCGGGCGTTGCAGTCCACGGCCAGCGTCTGATCCGGTGACATGATCCGCCCCCAGTTGAACGACCGCACGAAATCGTACAGGTCTTCGGGGCTGAATACGTCGGCCTCGCCCAGCGGTTGCAGCACGCGGACGGCCGTGCGCAGCCACAGGTTGGCGCGATAGATGGTCTCGGCGGTGCCGGTGAAGCCGACCCCGCCGCGGCCGGGTTCGATGTCGGTGGCGGCGGTGGCGGCCAGCTCGGCGGCGAGCAAGCGTTCCAGTCCGCGGGCACAAGTGGCGAAGAAGCGTGGCATACCAGAAGGATACGGGAAGCGGCGCCCCTTTCGCACTGAACGGTTCACGCGAACCACTCCCGGCTCGCCGGCGTAACATGCTAGGGTGAACGACGCCGACCCCAATCCGCTGACCGACGAAGCCCTCCTGACCCGCTTGCGGGCCGGCGAATCGGACCTGTTCGGCGAACTGGTCCGGCGGTACGAGCGGGAACTGTTCGGCTACCTGCGGCGGTACGTCGGGGACGAGGAGTTGGCCGCCGACGTGTTCCAGAACACGTTCCTCGCGGTATTCACCAAGTTGACGCAGTACGAACCCGGCCGGCCCGTCCGCCCGTGGCTGTACACCATCGCCACCCACCAGGCGATTGACGCCCTCCGCCGCCGGCACCGCCGCCGCGACACCCGCACGACCGACGCCGACGGTGCCGGTCGGCCGCTGTTAGAACTGCTCGCCGCGGACGACATCGGGCCGGTCGATCAGGCCGAGTCGGAGGAGATGCGACAGGTGGTGCGGGCGGCCGTGGACGCGCTCCCGGAGTTGCTCCGCGGCGTCGTCCTCCTGTGCTACTTTCAAGGGCTGTCGAACCAGGACGCCGCGGACATCCTTGGCGTGCCGGTGGGGACGGTGAAGTCCCGCCTGCACACGGCCGTGGCCAAGTTGGCCGAGACGTGGGCCGGCCCGACACCCGACTCGGCGGCCGAACCGGATCGAACCCGCACCCGTCACGGCGTGAGGTGAACTCCCATGACCGAACCCACACCCACCGACCCCCGCTTGAATCGGCTGCTGGCGGTGCTTGTCGCCGACCGGGACACCGTCGCCCCGCCGCCGGGGTTGGCCGCTCGGACGGTCGGTCGTGTCGCCCAGGTGCTGGTCGGGGAAGGGCGGTTCGACCCGGCGACGGGCCAGTTCCGCGACCCGCCGGTCGCCGTCCCGTCTGGACTCGCGCGGCGGACGGTGTCCGACAGCCCGGTGTTCCTGTCGTGGGCACGGGCCGACATGCTGGTCGTCGCCGCGCTCCTGATGCTGGCCGTGGCGCTGGGCGTGCCGCTCGTCCAGAAGGTGCGGGCGCGAGCCGACGCCGTGGCTTGTCGGGATCAACTCCGGGGCCTGCACGCCGAGTTGAAGGGGTACGCCGACGCGCACGACGGGCGACTCCCGCAAGTCGGGACGGCGGGCGTGCCGACGGCCGGCGGGTTCGTCGCCGAGTTGGTTCGCGCCGGTCAGTCGGAACCGGGTCGGAAGCTCGGCTGCGGACGGCCCGACGGCGACCCCGGCTACGCCTACACCCTCGGCTACGTCAATCATGGCGGGTGGTTGACTGGAGTCCGACTTGGTGATGTGCCTGACGCCACGCCCGTGGCGGCGGATCTTCCGCGGTACGACGGCGACACTGTCTCCGGGCGGCACGGCGGGTGGAACGTGCTGACCGCCGGCGGATCGGTGCGGTTCGTGACCACGGTTCACGTCGGGCGCGATGGCGACGACATCTTCCGCAACGGCGACGGCTGGCACCGGGCCGGGTTGAACACCGAAGACATCTCGTTGGGCCGCCCGTTCGATCGGCCGTGATGCGTTTGGTTGGCGGCAAGGGTCCATTCAGCCAGCGCCGAAATCGCCTCGTCGCCGGCCGCAATTTTTGGTGATCCAATGTCGGTTTTTCCGCCACTGCCGGATTCGCTTTGTCGCCTCCGGCATTTTCCCGTCCGATTTCGCCCATTGCGGAGCAAATTCGGGCGCGTCTGGTGGGTCGCCGTGTGCTACAAACACGGAACGGAATGCCCCGGCTCAAGGTGGCGCACCGTCGGGGGTGAAGTCGATGAAACGCGTGATGCGGTTGCGCGGGGTGAGCGGGCCGATTAAGGGCCAAGTGTGGGATGTCGCGGCGCTGCTCCGTGTCGGCCGCCTTGCCACGTTCGAGTTGATTCTGGACGACCCGTCGGTCAGCCGCCGGCACGCCGAGGTGGTGCGGGGGGAAGACGGCTGGGTGGTCTGCGACCTGGAGAGCACCAACGGCACCTACGTCAACGGCACCCGTCTGACCGCCACCCACCCGCTGACCGCCCGCGACATCGTCCAGTTCGGCAAGGTGGCGTTCCTGGTCGAGATCACCGACGCGCCGATCGACGGCGCGCCGTCGGACCAGTTGGTGATGGCCGCCTCGCACAAGGCCAGCTTCGGCGACGGCATCCAGCGGCTGGTGTTCGGCCGCGACCAGATGCCCCGAGCCGGTGAGGAACTGCTCGCGCTCCTGCGGGCCGGTCACCACATGGTTCACCTGGAGAGCGAGGACCAACTCCTCGACTCCATTCTGAACGACGCCGTCAGCGTCCTCGACGCCCAGCGAGGGGCCATTGTGCTGGGCGACGGGGACGGGCCGGACCCGAAACTGAAGCTGCGGGCGCTGGCCGTCGGCAACGGCGAGAGCAAGGGGCGGTTTCACTTCAGCAAGCGGCTCACCACCCGCTGCTACACCAAGGGCGAGTCCGCCCTGTACACGAACATCCAGGACGACCGCGACCTGATGAACCAGAGCATCGCCGACGGGGCGATGAGCAGCGTCCTGTGCGTGCTCCTGCGGACGCCCCGCCGGAAACTCGGCGTCCTGCACCTGGACCGCGGCTTCTTCCAGGACGCCTTCACCGAGGACGACCTGGTGCTGGCCGACGCCCTGGCCGCCCACGCCTCCGCCGGCATCGAGTGTGCGCTGCTCCTGCGGAAGCAGCGGGAGCTGTTCCTGAACACCATCATGGTGCTGGCCCAGATGGTGGAGTTGCGGGACGAGTACACCGGGGGTCACACGCAGCGGGTGACCAAGTACGCCATTGCCCTGGGCGAGCGGATGGAGCTGCCCAACGACCAACTTGAACTGATCCGCACCGGCACCCCGCTTCACGACGTCGGCAAGATCGGCATCCCGGACGTGATCCTCCGCAAACCGGGGCGGCTGACGGCGCAAGAGTTCGCCGTCATGCAGACGCACACCACCCTCGGTTCCGAGTACCTGTCCACCATCCCCGAACTGCACCCGATCATCCCCATCGTGCGGAACCACCACGAGCGGTGGGACGGCACCGGCTACCCGGACCGGTTGGCCAAGACCAACATCCCGTTCCTGGCCCGCATCGTCGCCGTCTGCGACGCCTTCGACGCCATGACCTCGGACCGTCCGTACCACGTCGGCAAGAAAGGCCGCCCGCCGGAGGAGGCGTTCGACGAGGTGGCGGCGCAGGCCGGCCGCCAGTTCGACCCGGACTGCGCCGCCGCCTTCCTGGACATCCGCGACGACATCGTCCGCGACATGTACGAGCTGATGCCCGGCTCCCGCCGTCCGACCTCCACCGTCGCCGACGGGGCCGCGTTCCGACGGTGAGCGGTCACTCCGCCACTGCGGGCATCTGCGCGGCTGTCTCCTTCAGCCACTCCTGCAGTCGCTCGTTCAGTCGTTTCGCCACCGCCGGTTTTTCGGCGGCGAGGTTCCGCTTTTCCCCCAGGTCATCCGTCAAATCGTACAGTTCGAGCGACTCGTCGTCGTACCGGCGGATCAGTTTGTATGTTCCAAGCCGGATCGCGCCGCCGGGCCGGTTCCCCTTGTGCCAGGCGAAATGCGGGTAGTGGAAACACAGGCTCTCGCGGTCCAGCTTCTTCCCCTTCAGCAACGGGAGTAATGATACCCCGTCGAGCGGTTCGTCCGGTTTCAGTTTCACGCCGGCCGCATCCAGAACCGTTGCGGACAGGTCCATACTGATGACGGGCGTATCGATGGTGTCTCCGGGCGCGAACGGCTTTTTCGCCGCGACGACGTCCGGCCAGCGGACGATCAGCGGCACCCGCAACCCGCCTTCGTACAGGTCGCCTTTGCCCGATCGCAAAGGGCGGTTGTCGGTCGCCCCGTCCCACCCGCCGTTATCGCTGGTGAAAACGACCACCGTGTTCTCGGCGAGGCCGAGCCGGTCGATCTCGTCGAGGACGGTGCCGATCGCTCGGTCGGTGGCTTCGAGTTGCGCGGCGTAAGTGGCGTTCTTCAGCCCCGGCCCCTCTTTCCCCTTGTACTTCGCCACCAACTCCGCCGGAGCTTCGAAGGGGTAGTGCGGGTTGTACGTCCACAGGCAGACGAACATCGGCTTCTCGGCGTTGGCTTTGAGGAAGGCAACGGTTTCGTCGGCCAGCCGGTCGGTCAGGTACTCGCCCTTCTTCCGCGACTTGATGGCGGGGATGCGGTACGGGTCGAAATACGTCGGCGGCCCGCCGAGGCCGCACCCGCCGATGTTCACATCGAACCCCTGGTGTTCGGGCCAGAAGGCCGAGCCGCCGGCGGTCGGGTTTTTGGGGTTGAGATCGCCCGCCAGGTGCCACTTGCCGAAAAACCCGGTCGCGTACCCTGCCGTCTTCAGCCGCTCGGCGAGGGTGACGGACTTCAACGGCAAGACGTGTTCGGCGGCGGGCGGCTGGAGTTTCCGGTCCTTGGGCCAGAACGCCGGGCCGTCCTTCCCGTGCTGGGTGATCCGCAGCCGCGCCGGGGCCAAGCCGGTGATGAGCGCCCCGCGTGTCGGCGAGCAGACGGGGGACGCCGCGTAAGCACTCGTAAACCGCACCCCTTGCTTGGCGAGCGCGTCCAGCCGGGGCGTGTTCAGCCGCTCGTTGCCCTGGCAGCGGAGATCCATCCAGCCGAGGTCGTCGGCCATGATGAGGACCACATTCGGCGGCGCGGCGCGGGCCGTGTGCGGATGCAGCACCACCAGTGCGACGAGCAGTGCCAGGCGACATCCGAGCTTCGAATTCGACATGAGGAACCGGAAAAGAGGGAAGGGGAGTGGGAGTTCGAAACACCGCCCCATTCGACCCGATTCCGACCCGTCGTGCAACGAATCAACTTCCGGGCGCGGGATCGAGTGGGTTGGTATCATTCTCGATTGAGTCGTGTTCTCCTCGTGGATTGTTCGTCGTGCCACCGAGACCGGAGCGCCCCTCATGGCCATGCCGAAGAAAGGCACCCGCCTCATCACCGTGGACGGCGTCCGCTACCGGTGGATCGCCAGCGGCTACGACCGGTACTTGGGCGAGGAAACGGATGCACGGATTCAGGTTCAATCCCTCGATCCGGCGGGGGCGGTATTGTCCGTTCGAGCCGTGGACTGGCGGGAAACCGTTCTGCCGTCGCATGTCGCGCACGTCATCCGGACGGCGATTCGGAAAGGGTGGAAGCCACTCGAACCCGGCCCGCCGTTCGTACGGGACGTGGAACTCGACCCGTTCGGCGGGCAAGAGTTCGACCCGAAGTGGCGCACGGAAGCGGTCATTGGGCTCGCGGCCAAGATGCGGGACACCAACGACCTTGCGGCTCTGCCTATCCTCGCCGACGCCTTGGAAGAAGCGGGCTGCCAGAACGAGGCGTTGCTGACGTACTGTCGGGAACAGTGGCACATCCCGGAGGCCCGCCGCGTCATCCTGTTGAACTTCGCCAACCTGTAGCTTCCGCCGGCCGCTCGCGTCGGCTACACTCACTTTCATGAATCGCACCCTCCCGCTCGCCCTTCTCCTCCTCCCCGCGCTCGCGTCCGCGCAGGAACCCCTCTGGTCGCTGAAGCCGCTCGCGCCGGTGACGGTGCCGGTCAACGCCGGCACGACAGCCATCGACCGGTTCCTCCTGGCGAAGTTGGCCGAGAAGAAGCTCACATTCAGCAAGCCCGCCGACCCGCGCGCGCAAGTCCGTCGGCTGTACTTCGACCTCATCGGGTTGCCGCCGTCGCCGACCGTCATCGACGCCTTCGCCAAGAACCCGACCGACGCCGCTTACGCGAAGTTGGTGGACGACCTGCTCGCGTCGCCGCACTACGGCGAACGATGGGCGCGGCACTGGCTCGACCTGGCACGCTATGGCGAGAGCGACGGCTTCGAGCGCAACGCCCCGCGCCCGAACGCCTGGCACTACCGCGACTGGGTCATTCGCGCCCTCAACGACGACATGCCCTACGATCACTTCGCCAAACTCCAGATCGCCGGCGACGTGCTCGAACCCGCTGACCCGATGTCGGCGAAGGCCACCGGGCTGCTCGTGGCCGGCATCCATAACACCGTGCTGGGGTCGAACAAAGTCGCCAACGCGACCGCCCGGCAGGACGAACTGGAAGACATCATCGCCGGCGTCGGGCAGACGTTTCTGGGACTGAGCGTGCAGTGCGCCCGCTGCCACGACCACAAGTTCGACCCGATCACGCAGACGGACTATTACCGCTTCGCGGCGGCACTCGGCGGGGTGACGCACGGCGATCGCACCCTGGTGCCGAAGCCGAACCCACAGCGGGCGAAGCTCGAAGCCGCGCTGAAGACGGACATCGCCGAGTTGGATCGCAAGCTCGCCACGCAGGACGTGGACGCCCGCAAGCGGCTGAAGATCGACGCGCCGACGCTGCCGGTGAAACCGGTCGCCCGCTGGTCGTTCGACACCGCCGATTCGCCCGGCGTGGCGCTGAAGAGTGGGGCGAAGGTGGAACGCGGCCGGCTCATCCTCGACGGAAAAGCGGCCGTCGCCGTGACGGTGCCGCTGACGGTCGATCTGACCGCGAAGACTCTGGAAGCGTGGGTAAAACTCGGCACTCTGAACCAGCGCGGCGGCGGAGTGATGACCGTGGAGACGAACACTGGCACGGTGTTCGACAGCATCGTCTTCGCCGAACGGGAGCCGAAGCGGTGGATGGCCGGCAGCAACAGCTTCGTCCGCACCCGCCCGCTGAACGGCCCCGACGAAACCGACACCGTCGGGCTGATTCACATGGTCCTGACGTACTCCGCCGATGGCACCATCACGGCTTACCGCAACGGCAAGAAGTACGGCACCGGTTACGCCCCCGCTGACAAGTCGGTGTCATTCCGGGCCGGGCAAGCGCGGGTGCTGTTCGGCCTACGGCACACCGGCGGCGGCAACGGGCAGTTCAACGGCGAACTCGACGACGCCCGGCTTTACGACCGCGCCCTGACCGCCGATGAGGTGGCGAAGTCCTTCGCCGCCGGGCCGGGTGCCGATGGGGTGCCCGCCGAGAAACTGTTGGCCGCGCTCACGGAATCCGAGCGGGCCGACCGCGCGAAGTGGCTCGCCGAGCGGACGCGACTTCACGCCAAACTGCCGCCGCTGCTGGTGCCGGAGAAGGTGTTCGCCGTCGTCGGCAAGCCGCCCGGCGCGATGCATGTGCTGAAGCGCGGCGACGTGGAACGCCCGCTCGACGAGGTAACGGCCGGCGGGGTTGTGGCGATTCCCGGCTCGGCGGACTTCAAGCTGAAACCGAACGCGCCCGACGGGGACCGGCGGAAGGCGCTCGCCGAGTGGGTCGCGCGGGCCGACAACCCGATCTTCGCCCGCGTCATCGTCAACCGCCTGTGGCACCACCACTTCGGCATCGGCCTCGTGGAGACGCCGAGCGACTTCGGCCGCAACGGCGGCACACCGAGCCACCCGGCGCTGCTGGACTACCTGGCGGGGGAGTTGGTGGGTTTTGGTCCCCCCTCCCCTGACGGGAGGGGGGGTGGCGAGTCCAAGTCCCCCTCCCCCCTAACCCCCCTCCCGCCAGGGGAGGGGGGGACCGGCAAAGACAAAATCCCCCTCCCGCCAGGG
>JBBRUO010000018.1:0-22535 GCA_038247725.1 Gemmatales bacterium | reverse complement strand
TCAAGAACGCCGGGCCACTGGCCACCCGGAACATCGAGGGGCACGACGTGAGTCCGGCCGTGTCGGACTTCGACGGCGACGGCCTCCCGGACTTCCTCGGCGGCGCGGAAGACGGCCGCTTCTACACGCTGCGGAATCCGCGGTCGGGGAAGGAGTGACGCCGATGTTTCACCGGTTGATCAAGGAACTGTCCCGACTTCGGACACGACTTGCCTTGCGCACCCAGGCGACAATCCGAAACTCTCGACGAAGGATCGCACCTCCTCCGCCTTGGGTCCGAACACCTTGTTCTCGTGTAATGCGTGGAACGGGATAATCCGACCGCCGACCATCCCCCGCTCTGCGAGGAACGTGTGCGTGACGTTGCCGGAGGTGCTGCGGCAGAGCCACGCCAGCGGTTGGTTCCGCCCGCCGCCGATGTTCTGGTAGAGGATCGAGACGAGACCGCCGTTCACGAGGTATTTGACGACTTCCTTCGGCTCAAGTGGGGCGGGGTCGTCCGTCGCCGCCGTCATCTCCTCTTCGGGCAGCAACATCTCCATCGGCTCATACGGCTCCATCGGGACTTCGACGCGGTACAAGTACCGCCCGCCGACGCCGATCGCGCCGCGCACTTCGACCACGAAGCCCGTCACGTTTCGTTGGGCGAGTGGGACCGTCACCCGGTCGCCGGCACGAAAGGCGGGGGGAGGCCGTTTCGTCTTCGTTTTCATGGGTTGTCCTCACCAGGGTGCCACGCCGTTGACCAACGCAAGGTGCGACCGCATCACCCCATCAAAGCTCACCGCCAACCGGTCGCAGACAGTTCGCCAGCCCCGGAGGAGGGGCAGTCGGAGGTCCGCTCCGCCTAATTTCGAGAGGTCGAAGTGCTGGTGAGCGATCGCGTTCCGCCACGCATTCAACCTGTCCAGCTCCTTCTGGCGATCTTGATTTCCTGCGTCCAGCTTGCGAACCTCATCCCAGAACTCAAGGCCGAATCGCCCGAAATCCGAACCGATATTGCCGGGAGTCGCGTTTCCGCTCGCCAGCTTCCGGCCCAATACCAACACGATCCGAACGGTGTTGCGCAACATCTCCGTCGAAATCGTCCGGACGAAAAAGTCGGCGCACTCGTCGTGCAAATCCCGGCAGAAGCCCTGGAAGTGGGACGCAAGTAACACGACGTAGGATTCGTGGATCTGCCGGATGGCGAACCGCGTTCCCCGTTTGAACTCGCGCAATCCACGGCGGGCCGAATCCAGCTCGCGGAGCGCCGGGAGTCGCTCCGTCGACCATTTCTCAAACGAAAGCGACATCGCGGCTCCCTCATTCTACCTGCCCCACCCGTTCGTCACACCAACTCCTTCATCACCGTGCCGTCGGCGACGTACTGCGGGCGGCCGGTCGGGTCGTTGATCGTTGCCGTCTCGGTGTTCACCCCCAGCGCGTGGTACAGCGTGGCGAACACCTCGCCGTAAGTGACGGGCCGGTCCTTGGCCGTCTCGCCCAGGCGGTTGGTGCTGCCGATGGCCTGCCCCGTCTTCAACCCGCCGCCGGCCAGGATGGCGCAACTGACCGGTGCCCAGTGGTCGCGGCCACCCTCCTTGTTGATCCGCGGCGTCCGCCCGAACTCGCCCCACGCGATGACCACCACGTCGTTGAGCATGTCGTTGCGTTCCAAGTCCCACACGAGCGCGGTGAGCGCCTGATCCAACTTGCCGCCGTGGTCGCGGACGAGGTCGAAGTTCTTGCCGTGACTGTCCCACCGGCCGAACGTCAGTGACACGCACCGCACCCCGGCTTGCACCAGCCGGCGGGCCATGAGGAACTGGTCGTTGGCGGTCGGCGCGCCGTCGAACTGGAACTGATACGGCTTGCCGTCGCCGTAGCGGTCCCGCACCTTGGGGTCTTCCTTGGTCACGTCCAGCGCGTCCACCAGCTTGCTGCTGAGCAACACGTTCATCGCGCGTTGGGTGTGGGCGTCGGCGGCGGCCAGCGCGCCGTTCGCGTCTAACTCCTTCCGCAGGCTGTCGAACCCGGCCAGCAGTTTCTTGCGGTCGCCCAGGTTGGCCGCGTTGACGCCGTTCAACGTCATGTTCGCCATGTCCGGGCCGCTCGGCTTGAACGCGGAGAACGTGCTGCCGAGGAACCCGTGCTGGCCGGGGTCGCTCCACGGCATGTGCTTGGTGGCCTCGCACAGGCCGACGAACGGCGGCACGCTCGGGTCCACCGGCCCGCACATCTTGCTCAGCGCCGCGCCGATGCTCGGCCGACCGCCGATGCCGCTTAGCGAGTTCGATGGGAACCCGCCGCTGGTGGTCCACCACGGGTCGTGCCGGTCCTGCCCGCCGACCAGGCTGCGGATGACGGCGAACTTGTCCATCATGGCCGCGATCTTCGGGAACGTCTCGCCGATCTGGAGGCCGGGCACCTTGGTGGCGATGGGCTTGAACTCGCCGCGGATCTCGGCCGGCGCTTCGGTCTTGATGTCCCACATGTCCTGGTGCGGGGGTCCGCCGCCGAGGAACACGTTGATCACCGCTTTGTGGCCGAGGCCGGAGTCGGCTCGGGATCCCACGGCTTCCTTCGCCTTGGCTTCGGCGCGGAAGACATCGGCCATCGTGACGGCGGTGGTGCCGAACGCGAACGTGCCGATCTGGAGGGCGGATCGGCGAGTGACGCCGTCGCAGTAGCGGGCGGGTCGGCCCTGGACCGTGAGCATGGCACCGGCTCCGTGTGCGGAATGTGGAGTGGGGGACGGCCCGGTCCGCGTGGGTGATGCGGGGTGAGGCCATCCGGCGGGACTTCGATTGAGATGATAGCTTACCGCACCCCCGTCGGAGGAGCAATTCGAAAAGTAAGACGGCGTCCGGCGGATCCCATCGGAGGCGCGATCGGCGGCGAGCCGGTTGACGAAATGGCCACGGACACGATGTCGGTTGAATCCGCCACCCCCGTCGTGCCGAATAGTTTCAACGGATGACATGCATTCCTCCGGCGGGATCAATGGCGACCGACCCCGTATCCCTCGTACCGCTGCTGCCTCGCGTGGCCGCCGGAGACGCGAACGCCGTCCGCGACTGCCTCGCGCGGTACGGCGGACTGGTGTTCGCGCTGGCACGGCGGTTCCTGGGGAACGCGACCGACGCCGAAGACGTGACCCAAGACGTGTTCGTCGAACTGTGGAAGCACGCCAGCCGGTTCGATCCCGTGTGCGCCTCCGAGCCGACGTTCGTGACCATGATCACCCGCCGCCGCCTGATCGACCACAAGCGCCGCGCCGGTCGCCGTCTGGCCCCCGAAGCCTTGCCGGAGTTCGTTCCCGAGCGCGCCAGCCCGGCCCGGTTCTCCGATGTGGACAGTCGGGACGACGCGGCCCTCGCCCGGCAGGCGCTCGGCGACTTGAAGGACGACCAGCGGAGCGTGATCCTCCTGGCGGTGGACGACGGGCTGACCCACGAGCAGATCGCCGTGCGGACCGGACTGCCGGTAGGCACAGTGAAGACGCACATCCGCCGCGGCCTGATGCGGGTCCGTGAGGCTCTGACTGGCACCCCCACCGTCGGGGGGAATCGATGACCACCGACCCGTTCGACCTCGACCGCCTGTACGACTTGCTCGCCGACCGGGCGACGGTCGGGCTGACCGCCGCCGAGGCGTCCGAGCTGTCCACCCTCCTGCCCCGGTGGCCGCACGTGGACCCGACCGAGTTCGACCGCGCCGCCGCCGCCCTCAACCGCGCGAGTCACCCCGACCCGCTGCCCGTGCCCCCCGACCTGATGGCGAAGTTGCAGGCCGACGCCGAAGCCCACTTCGGCCGCCCGGCGGAACCCGCCCGCCCCCGCCGCACCACCGCTTTCTACTGGGCCGTGTGCGGGTGGAGTTGCGCGGCCACCGTCCTCGTCGGCTTCATCGCCCTGCAACTGACCCGCCCCGACCGCGTGCGAGTTCAAGTCGTCGAGGTGCAGCCGAAGGAACTGTCCGTCGCCGAGAAGCGGGAGCGGTTCAAGGCCGACCCGACGGCCGCCACTTACGCCAGCGCGATCGAGCCGGGCAAACCGTCCGGCACCGTCCTGTTCAGTGCGGCGAAACAGGAAGGGTACATGGAATTGAAGGGGCTGACGCCGAACGACCCGACCGAGTCGCAATACCAACTGTGGGTGGTGGACAAAGGGCGAACGTTCAAGGAACCGGTGGACGGTGGCGTGTTCGATGTCAAGGCGGACGGCACGGCGCTGGTCCCGGTGCGGTCGCCGCTGGAGTTGAAGGACGTGGCCCTCTTCGCCGTCACCGTCGAGCCGCCCGGCGGGGTGGTGGTGTCGGAAGACGGCAAGAAAGGGAAGTTCGTCGTCAAGATGTCTCCGTAACCGCGCCGGTCGAAATTGAAGAAGATGACCGTGGCGTTGAATGGGCCCCGCTCCCTGCCGTGGGCTGGTTGATCGCGAACGCTGACAGGATTCCGGGCTGGCACACTCCAAGAAGGGTGACACTCCGGAGTGTCACTCGAATTGTTACCGCAATCGGGTAACTACTTGACACTTCTCACTGGACGCGACAGGTCGTAACCCGTGATCCGAGTTGGTCTTGATGGGAAGCCAGCCTGTGCCCTTCTCGGAGTTCCCACACGCACCCTCGAAGGACACAGGCATTCGCCACCGGCTTCGCTAGCGGATGTGCGGTCCCAACACCTTTCCGTGCCCCGACTGCGGCACCCGCCGCCGGCGCAAGGACACCCACACCCGCCGCGTCCGCGCGTACCAACAGGTCTTCGCCGTCGATGTGACCGTATGACGGCTACTTCGCCTTCGGCTCCAACGCGCCGGCGTCCTGAATGTCCTTGCCACTCACGGGGTTCACCCGCGCCGAGCGGCCGCCGGCAAACCGCACCGCGTAGGCGGACCACTCCGTGCGCGGTTCGGGGTAGTCGGTGCTGACGAACTGCGCGCCGCTGGCGAACGCCTTGTCCCGTCGGGCGGTGTCGTTCTTGCGGGCTTGCATCGTCGATTCGTCCGCCCGCGTGCGGACCAGAAACCCGGCGGTGACCAGTTTCCGGATGCGGTCGAAATCCTTCATCGGGTCGTTCACTTTGAACCACGCGGCGGCCGGGTGCTTCTCGTCCTGGGCCCCCGCGAACATCGCCCGACCGTTCAGGTTCTCGCGGCCCTTCAGGTATGCGTCCCGGATCCCGCCGTCGTTGTCCAGCGCGAAGAACACCGTCCCACGCACGGCGCCAAGTTTCGGCCATCCGCGCTGCCTAATCGCGGTCGGCAAGTCCTTCGCGTCGCCGCGCAAGTCGTCCGGGGTGAACAGGTGCCGGTCGTCGAACACCGCCCGGATCGCCGCGTCCACGGCGTCCAACTGCTCGGCGTCGAACTTCACCGGCTTCGTCGGCAACAGAAGGTGGGCCGTGTCTTTCAACTCCAGCATCACGCAAATCGGGACGTGCTTGGGGTTCGCCTGGGACCACTCCCGCACCCGCTTCAACGCCGCGTCCAGCGTCGGCACGGTGGTGAGGTAGTCCACGTCCTGGACGTGCAGCACCTTGAAACCGGGCTTGTCCAGCATCTTGCCCGCGTTCGGATTTGGGCCGGCGTCTTTGTTGGCGTCCGTCAGCGCGACGAACGCCGACGGTTTGGCGAACAGCCCGCCCTTCGGGTCCGCGAACACGTCCAGTTCGATCTGCCGGACGCCGAGCTCGCCGAATTGTTCGGGCAGCGGCCGGTGGGTGTAATCCACCTCGTCGGGCCATGACTTTTTGGCCGCCGCCATCAGCTTCTTCACCTCCGCCGTCGGCGCGACGTGGTAGCTGTTGTGCGTGCCGACGACCTGAATCTGGTTCATCCGGATCGCCGGCGGGTCGGCGGCATCCGCGAGCGTTGAGAGGGTGAGCAGGGCAATCACGGAGGCGATGCGCACGGGGAGTTCTCGCGGGAGTATCGCGCCGGTCAGCGCTTGCGGTTCTCGCCGAGTCGGGCGGGGAGCCAGTCGCGGACGTCCACCCCGGTCATGCCGGCGCGGCGGGCGGCTTCCAGGCCGATGTCGGTGTCCTCGAACACCACGCAGCGCGTCGGGTCGGCGACCTTCAGCCGGCGGGCCGCTTCGAGGAACACGTCCGGCTCCGGCTTGTGGTTCGTCGTGTCCTCGGCGCACACCATCGCGTCGAACCAGTCGGTCAGGGTGAGCGCGTCGAGGGTGCGGTGAATCACCGCCCGATAGCCGCCGCTGGCCACCGCCATCGGCAGTTTCCCCCGATGGGAGGCCGCGATCCCCACGACCACATCCAACGGGGTGACGTGGTGGAGCCGTTCGAGGAACGCCGCCTCCTTGGCGTGAGTCATTCCGTCCACGTCGCTCACCGGGACGCCGGATTCCTCGCTCAGCAACCGGATAATCTTCGCCGTCGGCATGCCGCCGAGTTGGTAGAACCGCTCCTGCGTGAACGGGATGCCGACGTCGCCGAGGACCGCCTCCCACGCGAGGTAGTGGATGGGCATGGTGTCGGCGAGCGTCCCGTCGCAGTCGAAGATGAGGCCGGCGGTGCCGGGTGGGGCGGTCCAGGTCATGCGGCGACGGTCTCCGGGGCGAGCAGCGTGGCGAGGGTGAACTTACGGCGCGGCCCCCGCCGAGCAACCCGCGCGCGATCTCGGTGTTGAAACTGGTCGGGATCCGGCTATCATTTCCCATGTACACCGCGCACCCGTAGCTCAATTGGATAGAGCGTTGCCCTCCGGAGGCAAAGGTTACAGGTTCAACTCCTGTCGGGTGTATTCTTCGTTGATATCACAACCATTCAGGACCGAGCTAGACCTGGCAGAGGGCATTACATTCCCTTGCCCCTCAGTCACTTCCGGCACCTTTGAGCTCTCCTGAGCGATCTCGACCGCCACTGACTGCACCGCCACCGACCGCCTTCTGGAAGTCCAGGTCGAGGATCTGGAGGTAGTGAGCAGAGGCCACGCTAGTGGTTCATTTGCGTCGGCCGTGGCCATTCGTGGTGGGCTATCATGGTACGGATCGCCTGAAGGGATCCCCCATGCCGCGCCGCCAGAAGAACCCGCTCCGCCCGCTCACCGCTAAGGAACGAACAGGACTTCTTGCCCTTCGTCGTGCCCCGTCCGCCCCGTCAATCGAAGTGACCCGTGCGGCCCAGTTGCTCCTCGTCAGTGATGGGCGCACGGACCAGCGTGCCGCCCGCGCGACCGGGCGCAAGAGCGGGGACGCGGTTGCACACTTGGTTGCCCGATTCCACACGGACGGTCTGGCCGCCGTCACCCCCCCGACGCGCGGAGTCGGATCGTGCGAGAGGCCCGCCGGGTCCCGACCCCGGAGCACGACGGGACCGCGACCTGGTCTCGGACCCTCTTGCGGAAGGTCCTGCGGGCGTCTCCCGACGGACTCCCACGGGTGCCCACGTACACCATCCGGCGAACCCTCCACGAGGCCGGGCACAAGAGCGTGGCCCTGGTCTCGTGGCTGTTCGCGCACGGTATTATGCCCCTGGATACACCGGTCAGCGGATCGTGGCTGAACATGGCCGAGAGCATCCAACGGGTACTAAAACGCCGGGCATTGGCCGGTCCGATTCCGACACGCCCGGCCGAGATCATGAAGTGGTTCGCGGAGGTGGCGGGACACTGGAACGCAGACCCGACACCGTTCGTCTGGGGTGGGAAACGAGCGGTTCGGCGGAAGCGACAGCGGGACCGGGAACACCGAATCGGTGGCTCCGGGGCGACCGCCCGCCGGCCGATCGGAAGGCGGAAAAGCCACGGCCGACGCAAATGGCCCACTAGCGGTCACCGGGGACGTTCGCACCGGTCGCGCACAGACGTGACCAATCGCCGAGGGCGACTCACCGATTTCGAGTGTTCCGAATTTCTCGCGGGGACTGTCATGCCACCGCTACGACGTGGGAGACAGGTACTGCTGGCGGCAAAAAAATGTCGAGTTTTGGGGAGGTTCGTCGAACGGAAATGAGCAAGAGGGGGAGAGCGGGATACGAGAGTCGAACTCGTTTCACAGCCTTGGGAAGGCTGGGCACAGCCGGTATACCAATCCCGCAACGCTTGAAATATTACCCGGCGGCGACTCGCCCGACAAGGGGAGTTGCCGCGTCCCGCCACGGCGGCGGCACCGGGGCGAGGATCTCGATCACCTCGACGGCCCGCCGGTGGTTGGCGAAGATCGTCCCGAGGCGGCCGTAGCATGTCGCCGGCGCGGCGAGGGCGAACCAGTCGCACAACTGCCGGCACGGGGTCACGCGGTAATACCCGCCGGGTTCGATGTGCCGCAGCACGTCGTTCTGGATCAGCACCCGGCCCAGCGGCGTCTGACCGCCGAGAATTTCCTCCCGGACGGCGTCGGACAGCGCGTCCAAATGGACCCGCACCAGCCCGAACTGCACCACCTCGCCGGTCTCCCGCAGGGTGAGTACGATTTTCCGGCAGTAGGTGCCGCCGTCCGTCCGGGCGTCGAGTACCCGCACGTTCACCAGCTGCCCGTAAAACGCTTCCACCGTCACTGTCATATGATGGATGTGGACGAGCAGCCCGCGGTACGGCTCCGGCATGTCGGCGGGCGGGAGCGGCTCGAAGTCTGGCCGGTCGGCCGCATCGGGGAACGCGGCGTACAGCGACTCAACCGACGGCGGAACGTGCGTCACGGCGGGCATCCACGGCGGAGTGAATGAGTGTCATTACAAGGCCGGCGTGCCAAGTTTACTCGGAGCGACAAGCGAGAGCGACCGTTCGCACCCGGATTTCCCATGCTGACGCCACCCGCCACAACCCCAGCATTTCCGCTCCCGGCTCTGAAGGATCCCGCCCGCGGGCGGCAGAACCTGGACGCCCTCGCCCGGCACCTGGGCGCGGCGTTCGCCGACCTGTCCCCGCATCTGCCCCGCCTGTTGCCCCGCGTCGCCGACCCGGACATGGCGCTGAACAACCTGGAACGGCTGTTCGCCGGGCCGGCGCGGGAGCAGTTGCCGGGGCTGCTGGAGAGCCGGGCGAAGGGACTCGAAGCGGTGCTGAAGTTGTTCGCCGTGTCCCAGTTCTTCGCCGACACCCTCGTCACCTACCCGGACGCCGTCGAACTGATCCGCACCCCGCCGAAGCGGAACCCGTCCACCGACGAACTGACCGCGCGACTGCGGGCCGACGTGGAGGCGGCGTTCGACGACGGCGGGGTGCTGCGGGCGCTACGGCGGTTCCGCCAACTCCAGATGCTCCGCGTCGGGGTGAACGATATCATCCGCGACCGCCCGCTGGAAGAGATCACCCGCGACCTCGCCCGCATCGCCGACTCGTCGGTGAAGGTCGCGCTCCAGACGGCGTTGCGGACCGTCGGCAAAAAGTACGGCACCCCGACCACCGGCGACGGCACCCCGGCACGGGTGGCCGCCTTCGCGTTCGGCAAGTTGGGCGGGGACGAGCTGAACTACTCGTCCGACATCGACCTGATGTTCGTGTACGACGAGGACGGGGAGACGACCGGGAAGCGGTGCGGCGGCGTACCGAACGTCGAGTTCTACTCGGCCGTCGTCACGGATGTCGTGCGGCTGCTGTCGGCGCACACGGATCGCGGGTTCGCCTACCGGGTGGACCTCCGCCTGCGGCCGGAGGGGAGCCGGGGGCCGCTCGCCCGCAGCCTGGCCAGCACTCTCAGCTATTACGACAGCCGGGGTCGGACGTGGGAGCGGCAAGCGCTCATCAAGCTGCGGCGGGTGGCCGGCGACCGCGACCTCGGCCGCGAGGTGATCGCCGCCCTCACCCCGTTCGTGTACCGCAAGTACTTCAGCTTCTCGGAGATCAACGAGGTCAAGGCCCTGAAGCGGAAGATGGAGCAGACGACCGCGAAGGCCGGGGCCGACGACCTGGACGTGAAGACCGGGCGGGGCGGCATCCGCGACATCGAGTTCGCCGTGCAGTTCCTCCAACTGCTCAACGGCGGCGATCTGCCCGCCGTGCGGCACCGCAACACGTTGCTCGCCGTCGAGGCACTCGAACTGGGCGGCTGCCTGACGTCGCAGGAGACGTACATCCTGGCCGACGCCTACCGCTTCTTGCGGAAGGTCGAACACCGGCTGCAACTGCTGTTCGACTGGCAGACGCACCGCCTGCCGACCTCGGCCGACGACCTGCGGAAACTGGCCCTGCGGATGGGGTACGCCGACCCGGCGAGCGGGGGGCGTCAGCCCCCTGTTTCTTCAAAACCCCAACAGGGGGCTGACGCCCCCCGCTCGCCCGGAACCGAAGCGGTGCCCCTCCCCGCGCAACGGCGGTCCCCGCTGGACGAGTCGCCGGAACCGGTGTTCGACACCCGCCAGTTGCTCATCGACCCGCTCGACCTGTTCCTGAAGGACTACCACGACAAGACGACGCTCGACCGGGCGATCCTCGACCACCTGCTACACCAGACGTTCGGCGTCACCGAGGGGGCGGAGCCGGAAGCCGACCTGATCCTCGACCCGGACCCGGACGACGCGACCATCCGCGCCGCCCTGAGCCGCTACCCGTTCCGCGACATCCCGGCCGCGTACCAGAACCTGAACCGGCTGGCACAGGAGTCGGTGCCGTTCCTGTCGCACCGCCGCTGCCGCCACTTCCTCGCCAGCATCGCCCCGCAACTGCTGCGGGCCATCGCCGAGACGGCCGACCCCGACGCCGCGCTGAACACCCTGGAGCGGGTGACGGCGTCCCTCGGCGCGAAGGCCGTGCTGTACGAACTGTTCAGCTTCAACCCGCCGACGCTGAAACTGTTCGTGGACATCTGCGCGAACAGCCCGTACCTGTCGGCGATCCTGATGAACAACCCCGGCATGGAGGACGAACTCCTCGACAGTCTCGTCCTCGATCAGCCCCGCACGGCCGACGAGTTGAAAGCGGAACTGAGCGAACTGCTGCGGAACGCCAGCGACCCGGACCCGATCTTGCGGAGCTTCCAGGACAACGAGTTCCTCCGCGTCGGCGTCCGCGACCTGCTCGGCAAGGCCGCCATCCGCGCCACCACCGCGGCGCTGAGCGACGTGGCCGACGTGCTGCTGAACGCCGTCTTCGACACCACCGAACCGGCCGTGCGGCGGAAATTGGGCGTACCCATCCCCACCGGTTTCCAAGCCGGTGATCGACCCATTCCTTACTGCGTCCTCGGCCTGGGCAAACTCGGCGGACGGGAGATCAGCTACCACAGCGACCTCGACCTGATCGTCCTGTACGACTCCGACGGCGCGACCACCCGCGACCCGTCCCGAACGGCCGGCCCGTTCGAGCCGACCACCGCCCACCACTACTTCACCACGCTGACGCAGGAGGCGATCAAGGCGACCAGCCGCACCGGGCCGCTCGGCCGCCTGTACGATGTGGACATGCGGCTGCGGCCGACCGGCAAGTCCGGCAGTCTGGTGCTGCCGCTGGACGAGTTCCGCCGGTACTTCGCGGCCGGCGGCGGGCAACTGTGGGAGCGGCAGGCGCTCACCCGCGCGCGGGTGGTGCGGGGCGACCCGGCGTTCGCCGGGCGGGTGATGGCGGCCGTCCGCGCGGCGGTCCTGCACGCCCCGTGGACGCCGGGCCTCGCCGCCGACATCGTCGCCATGCGGGAGAAGTTGGAAGCGACCGCCAGCCCGCGCAACCTGAAGCGGGGCCGCGGCGGGGTGGTGGACGTGGAGTTCGCCGTGCAACTGCTGCAACTCAAGCACGGCCGCGAGTACCCCGACATTTTGAAGGCGTGCGTCTGGGACGCGGTGGCGGCGATGGCCGACGTGCGGGTGCTGACGCCCGAGCAGGCGGCCGTCCTCGGCGAGGGGTATTCATTCCTGCGGTCGGTGGAGGCGCGGCTGCGGATCGTCACCGACCGCGCGCTGACCGAACTGCCGGAAGCGGCGGAGGACGTGGAGAAGTTGGCCCGCCGGTGCGGGTTCGACGTGCCGGAGAAGTTCCGCCAGGAGCTGTTCCGCGTCCGTGGCGACATCCGCGACGTATTCCGAGAGATCACCTCGGCGGAGTGACGCGACTTTCTGTTCGGCAGCGGCGGGTGAAAGTCTGCCGCCCCTCCGGGGACTCGTTCCGTTTTCCCAACGCTTTCCAGGGGTTCCGCTCACTGCGTTCGCCCGTCACTCCAGGCGACCGGCACTCACCGCTCCGCGGTGACAAGGGCCACTCCCCGCCCACCTTGGAAGCCCTGCCCCTTCACGGTCGCAGGCATTTCTTAAACAGTTCCCAGGGCGAAGCCCAGGGCTGGAGGAGACAGCCCTTCGGGCTGAAGACCAAGCCCCCCAGTAGGTACGATTCACCCGCCGAACGCCTCACCGCGGGTACGGCACCTCGGTGGTCCGGCGGATGTCGGGGTTCGTCAGGGTCGCGGTCGCCCCGTCCGGCCACGTCACGCGGACCTCGTCCACCGCTTCCACCGTCCCCAGCCCGAAGTGCGCGACCGGTTCCATCTGGCAGAGGTAGCCGCTGCCGCCGTCGATGACGCGAATCTGCGTCCGCCCGCCGGCGCGGAGGCGCACCACCGCCCCCCGCGCAGGCGCGCCGAAGCGGGTCAGCGGCCGCACGCGGAGCCAGTGGTGGTCGCCGGCTTCCACCTTAAACAGACTCAGCGGTTGCGGTCCCCGCTCGCCGTGGGCGAGCAGCAGTTCGAGCCGGCCGTCGCCGTCGATGTCGGCCACCGCCGCGCCGGTGCCGTAGCCGTCGGGTTCCGCCGCCGCGCCGACTTCGCCGATCACCCAGTCGAGCGGGTGCCGGGTGTCGGCCACCCGTCGGAACAGCCGGTTCGGTTCGCCCAGGTGGTGGAAGAAGAGTTCCTCGTAGCCGTCGTTGTCGAAGTCGGCGGCGATCAGCGTGCGGACGTATCCGGGGAAGGCCATCGCGGCCGTCGCGCGGTCGTGGAAGGTGCCGTCCGGCTGGCGGATGAGGAGCCGGTTCGGACCGTCCCAGTTGGCAACCGCGAGGTCGAAGTGGCCGTCGCCGTCGGCGTCCAGTCCCGCCACCCCGCGGGCGTGTTCGTCGGCGTCGCACAGGCCGACCGCCGAGGCGATCTCCAGGAACGTGCCGCAGCCGGTGTTGCGGTAGAGGAAGTTCGGGCCGCGCTCGTTCCCGCAGAATACATCGGGTCGGTCGGAGGCGAGCGGCCCGACCCACAAACTCCGGCCGCCGGTGCAGGCGTCGAGGCCGAGCGCCGGGGCGAGGTCAGCCAGGTGCCCGTCGGTGGTCCGCTCGACGAACCGCATCGGCCGGCCGTGACTGGCGACCAGGAACCCGTACCGTCCGGAGCCGCGTCGGTCCACCGCCGCCACCGACCGCCCGGAGGTCAGGTTGCGGGCGGCGAAGCTGGCCGGGTCGGCGAACAGGTCGTACCAGTGTCCGTCGGCCCCGCGGTGGTACAAGCGGTCCGCGTGTCGAGTCGGCCCGGAGGCGGTATCCGCGTTCAGGACGTACAACTCTTCCGCGCCGTCGCCGTCCACGTCGGCGGCAGCGGCCGCGACCGCCGGGCGGTCGTCGTCGGCGAGTGCCCTGGGGGTGCGATCCGCCAGGGTTCCGTCGGCCCAGGCGAAGACGCGGTTCGGCCCGCCGAACCCGCACACCACGAATTGCGGCGAGCCGGTGGCAAGCAGATCCGCCACCGCCACCCCGTAGCAGGTGGCGGGCGGGTTGGGGCGGATGCGGCGGCTCCAGTCCGAGAACATGACGGCGCTCGTCGGGCGCGGGGGGCGCGATTCCGTATTCTTAGTCGATGTCGCCCGAACCCGCAGTGAAAATCACGTCCGGAGACTTCGCGCGCATGCTTCAGATCAAGTTGACGGTACCGGGGGAATTCACGGCCAGTCAGGTGGACTCGCCGAGCCGGTCGGGGAACAAGGAGGAGGCGATGGTGCGGGTGCGGCGGATCGGCGTGTGCGGGACGGACCTGCACGCCTTCGCCGGCCGGCAGCCGTTCTTCACTTACCCCCGCGTACTCGGCCACGAGTTGGGTGTCGAGGTCGAGTCGGTCTCCCCCGGCGACCACGGGCTGAAAGCCGGCGACCGCTGCGCCGTCGAGCCGTACTACCACTGCGGACGCTGCCAGCCGTGCAAACGGGGGCGGACCAACTGCTGCGAATCCCTGCAAGTTCTCGGCGTCCACATCGACGGCGGGATGCGGGAGCGGTTGGCCGTGCCCGTCGCCAAGCTTCACAAATCGGCGACACTCACGTTCGACCAACTGGCCCTCGTGGAGACGCTGAGCATCGGCCGACACGCCGTCCGACGCTCGAAATTGTGCGGTGGTACAACCGTTCTGGTGGTCGGGGCGGGGCCAATCGGACTCGCCGTGACGCAATTCGCCGTCGCGGCCGGGGCGACGGTCACCGTCCTCGACCGCAACCCGATCCGTGCGGCGTTCGCGACTCGGTTCGGGGCCACCGGCGCGGAGTCGGTCGGCGGGAAACTGTTCGACTTCGTGTTCGACGCCACCGGAAGTCAGGCCGCGATGGAGGCGAGTTTCGAGCGGGTGGGGTTCGGCGGCACCCTCGTGTTCGTCGGTCTGGTGCGGGACCGCGTGTCGTTCGACGACCCGCTGTTTCACCGCCGGGAGATGACCGTGCTCGCCAGCCGCAACAGCGCCGCCGCGTTCCCGCCGATCATCGCGGACATCGAAGACGGACGGCTGGACACGACGCCGTGGATCACCCACCGGTTGGCGCTCGCCGACGTGCCGGCCGAGTTCCCGCACCTGCCCACCGACCCGACCGTGATTAAAGCGATGATCGAGGCGTGACCGGCCCCGGTCATGCGGCCGGGCTTCGCCACTTCAGCCCGATGTTGAAGCTGACGGCCACGCGGTCGGCGTCGGACAGGTTCGGCTCGACCCCGTGTTGCAGCCAGGCGGGGAACAGGATCAGCCGGCCGGGGGTCGGCTGGTAGTTGACCTTCTGAAATGTCCACGGGGTGTACCCGGTGACGGGCGCGACCGCGAACGTGGCCACCGGCCGCGGGTCGAGGAAGAACAGATTCCCACACCCCGCGTCGGCCTGGACGTAATAGACGCCGCTGAGCAGACACATGGGGTGCGTGTGAACGACGTTCGACGCGCCGCGCCCGTTGATGATCGCCCAGCAGTTCGTCACCTGCGGTTCGGCGCGAGCCGTGTCCCACAGAGCGAAGGATGTCGCTTCACGCACGCACTCCTCGATGAACGCCATCAGCGGGGCGAATGGCGGGCGGCGGTGCAGGTGATCGGAACTGTGCCAGCCGAGGACGGCCGAACGCCCCGGCAGCCCAATCGAGTCGTGGGATTGTTCCGCGCGCAGGTGTTCCAACAGCACCGCGTTGAGCGGAACCGCGTCTGGATGGTCGAAACTCCAAACGGAAGTGGGGAACCAGTCTTCGCGGCGGCCGGGCACGGGAGCCTCTGGGATCAGGGTTGTGGCGGTTGTGCGGGCCGGGTGGTTCACCCATGAGAATCCGGTTCGGTAAACTCGATGACGGGCGACGTGCCGGGGGGCGTGTCCGCCCGATACAGTAACGATGGTCTCCGTCGTCAACGAGGTGCCGTCATGTTACCCCGTTCCCTCCTGCGGTTCGAACGACTCGAAGACCGTTCTACGCCGGCCACCTTCACCGTCACCTCGCTGGCCGACGCCGGGCCAGGGAGCTTGCGGGCGGCCGTCGCGCTGGCCGAAGCGGATACGGTGTTGGACACCATCGTGTTCGACCCGTCGATCCGCGGCGGCACCGTCAACCTGACCACGTTCGACACCGGACTCGATCCGACCGAGTTCGGCCCGTCGGCCTTCATCATTACCACTCCGGTCACGATCTTGGGGACCGGCGAGACGATTCTCCGGGGCGCGACCGCGCCAGCCTTCCGGCTGTTCTCGGTGCAGGACAACAGCGGGTTCGGCCGACTGTCCCTCGTCGATGTTGAACTGTCGGGTGGCCTCGCGCTCGGCGGGGATGGGTTTAACGGCGGCGGCGGGGCCGGCGGTTTCGGCGGGGCGATCTTCAACGCCGGTCAACTTGCCCTTCGCGGGGTCACGGTGGCCGACAACACCGCCCAGGGGGGCAACGGCGGAGCCGCTCCCGTGAGCGTCAGCGGCGGCGGGGGTGGGGGCGTTGGGGGTTCAGCGACGGGCAGCGTTGGCGGTGGGCCGAACGGTAGCGGCACCGGCTTCGGGCAGTCGGGCGGATTTGGTGGCGGCGGCGCGGCGAACGGGCAAGGGTCCGGTGGCAGCGGTGGGTTCGGCGGCGGCGGCGGGCATTCCTTGGGTAGTCTCGGCGGTGTAGGCGGGTTCGGCGGTGGGGGGGGCGGGGCGAGTGGAAGCGGCACCTTCGTGGCCGACGGGTTCGGCGGGTTCGGCGGTGGGGACGGATTGAACGGGGCGGGCGGCGGCGGCACCGGGTTCGGCGGCGGCGTGTTCAACTACCAGGGCACGGTTGTCGTCGAGAACAGTTCGTTCTCCGGGAACGCCGCGCTTCCTGGGGTGGGCGGTACCGGCACCGCTCTCGGCCGCGGGGCTGGCGTCTTCAATTACAACGGCGTCCTCTCCGTGCGGAGTGCCACCTTCACCAATAACGACGCCGACGCCGGCCGACAGATCTACGCCCTCGGCCAGTTCTCCGGGCCAGCGGGAGTGGCCACAACCGACGTGACGAACTCGATCCTCGGCCAATCGGACGTGTTAGTGACGGACTTCGTCGGACAGGTCAACAGCAGCGGCACCAGCACCACGACCGGCTCGGGCAACTTGATCCGCTCGTCGTTCGGCTTCGCCGGTGGGGTGGTGAGCACCGCCGACCCGCTACTCGGGACACTCGCCGCGAACGGCGGCCCGACGCGGACGCATCTGCCGCAGACCGGGAGCCCTGTCCTTGACGCGCTGCCCGCGACCGCCGCGGGCAGACTCACAATCGACCAGCGGGGGCTACCGCGGGTAGCGAACGTGCAGTTGGACATCGGGGCGGTGGAAGTGCAACCATCTCCGCCGGTCATCCCGCCGCCGCTTCCCCCGTCGCCCCCAGACACCACGTACCTTGTCGGCACGGGAACAGACGTACAAGTGCGGAACGGCGATGGCACCCTGTTGCGGACGATCCCCGCCTTCACCGGGTCGTTCATCACAGGCACGGCCGTCGCATACGCGGACTTCAACGGCGACGGCGTGCGGGACATCGTCGCCGGGGCCGGGGTCGGCGGGGACGCCCACGTCAAGGTGTTCGACGGCGCGTCCGGCGGGCTCCTGTTCAGCTTTTACGCCTTCGCGCCGGGGTTCCAGGGCGGGGTGTCGCTGGCGGCGGCCGACTTGAACGGGGACGGGGTGGCCGACCTCGTCGTCGGGGCCGGGCCGGGTGGCAGTCCGCACGTGAAGGTGTTCGACCTTTCCACGGGGAGTGTCGCGCTGCTGAAGAGCTTCTACGCCTTCGACCCCGGATTCGTGGGCGGGGTGAACGTCGGGGCCGGCGGTGGTGCTCTGATGGCCGCCACCGGACCGGGCGGCAGCCCGCACGTGAAGGTGTTCGCCGGGTTGACCGACCGGTTGCTCGCCAGTTTCTTCGCCTTCGCGCCGGACTTCCTCGGCGGCGTGCGGGTGGCGGCGGGGGACGTGACCGGGGACGGGGTCACCGATTACGTCGTCGGGGCCGGGGTCGGCGGCGGCCCGCACGTCAAAGTGTTCGACGGCGCGACGGGCGGGCTGACGGCCAGCTTCTACGCCTTCCCGGTCACCTTCGACTGCGGCTCGGCGGTGGCCGTTCAGGACGTGGACGGGGACGGCATCCTGGACGTGGTGTGTGGGGCCGGGACCGGCAGCCCGCCCCTCGTCACCGTGTACACCGGCGGCATTTTCACGCCCTTTTCCAGTTACTTCGCCGTGAACGAAGCGATCCTCAACGGTTTGACGACCGGCTGAGACGGCGGGCTGAAACCCAACGGCCCCTCGCGGTGTAATATGCGTACCGGTGATGTGTTACCCGACACAGCCGCCGTACCGTACCCCCCGAAGGCCTTCATCGAATGCTCACGAAATCCACTCTGGCGGTCGCGGTCGGGCTATTCGCCTCGGCCGCCTTCGCCGCCGACGCGGCGACGGAAGCCCCCCGCCCGCTGGCCCCGAACGAGGTCGGCATCCACCGCCTCGCCCCGGCGTTCACCGCCACCACCGCCGACGGCAAGGCGTTCGACCTCGTGGCCTTCGCCCAGGGGAAGGAGGCGGTCGTCCTCGCCGTCACCAGCACCAGTTGCCCGCTGAGCAAGAAGTATCTGCCGACGCTGGCCAAGCTGGAAAAGGAGTACGCCGGGAAGGGGGTGGCGTTCGCGTTCGTCAACCCGGTGGCCACCGACAAGCCGGCCGACATGGCGGCCGCCGCCGGCACCGTGAGCGGGCCGTACCTGCACGATAAGGACGGCTCGGCGTGCAAGGCTCTCAGCGCCCGCACGACCACCGAAGTGATCGTGCTGGACGCCAAGCGGACGGTGCGATACCGCGGGGCCATCGACGACCAGTACGGCCTCGGCTACGCGAAGGAAGCCGCCGGCGCGTCCTACCTGAAAACCGCCCTCGACGCGGTGCTCGCCGGGAAGTGGCCGGCAGTTCGCGCCACCACCGCCCCCGGCTGCGACCTCGACCTGAGTTCGGCCAAGGCCCCCGCCGCCGCGAAGCCGACCTACCACAACCGCGTCTCTCGCATCATCCAGCAGAACTGCCAGGAGTGCCACCGCACCGGCGGTGTCGGCCCGTTCGCGATGGAGAACGTCGCCGACCTGACGTCGCACAAGGGCATGATGAAAAAGGTGCTGGGCAACGGCACCATGCCGCCGTGGTTCGCGGCCAAGCCGGCCAAGGGCACGCACAGCCCGTTCATGAACGACGCCACGCTGCCCGACGCGGACAAGGCCGACCTGCTGGCGTGGTTCGACGCCGGCGCGCCCGAAGGCGACGTGGCCGACGCCCCCTTACCCCGCGCCTTCCCCAAGGACTGGGCCATCGGCACGCCGGACGTGGTGTTCGAGTTACCCAAGGCCGTGCCCGTGAAGGCGACCGGCGTGGAGCCGTACCACAACTACGTCGTCGAGACCAACTTCAAGGAAGACAAGTGGTTGAAGGCGTATGAGATCCAGCCGACCGACCCGTCCGTCGTCCACCACGTGTTGGTGTTCCTGCTCACGCGACCGAAGCCGCCGTTCGAGTTCCTCGACCGGCCGCAGGGCGCGGAAGCGCTGTCGTTCATCGCCGCCTACGTCCCCGGCAACTCGCACCAGACGCTGCCGTCCGGGTTCGCCAGCCACATCCCGAAAGGCAGTCGCCTGCTGTTCCAGATACACTACACGCCCAACGGCACGGCCGTGAAGGACCGCACCAAACTGGGGATGGTGTTCGCCGACCAGCCGCCCACCCACGAGTTGTCGGTGTCCGGGGCGGCCAACCCGAAGGCGCTTATCATCCCGCCCGGTGAGGGCAACCACAAGGTCGTGGCCACCATGCCGCGCTTGCGGGAGGACCGCGTGGTCACCGCCCTCAGCCCGCACATGCACGTCCGCGGGAAGGCGTGCAAGTACGAGGCGATCCTGCCCGACGACACGGTGAAGGTGCTGATGGAGGTGCCGTCCTACGACTTCAACTGGCAGTTGCAGTACAAGCTGGCCGAGCCGATCACCCTGCCGAAGGGCACCCGCGTGCGGTTCACCGCGTGGTTCGACAACAGCGACAAGAACCCGGCCAACCCCGACCCGACCAAGACGGTGAAGTGGGGGCCGCAGACGTTCGACGAGATGAACCTGGGATACTACGTGTATCACACGAAGAAGTGACCCGATCCGACGCGCGACGGCCCCGGCGGTTTCAGCCGGGGCCGTCGCGCCTTACTCCGCCTCTTCCGCCCACACGCAGACGCCGAACCCGCTCAGGTCCACGTCCTCCCCCTTCTCCGGCTCGGTCGGCCCGCCCCGATCCAGCGTCAGCCGCACGTACATCCAGAAGCACGCCCGTTCGCCGTGCATGTCGTACCCGCTGGCGTCCACGTCGGACTCCACCAGCCACCGCCACCCCCGCCGCTCGGTGCCGGAGTCGGACGCCTCCTCCTGCCACCCCTTCAGCACCCGCGACAGCCCGGAACAGGCCGCCTTCCACGCCTTCGCCTCGTCAATGTGGGCGCGCAACTCGTCCGCCGCCGGCTCGAAGTCGGCCCCCGGCACCGACTTCACCGCTTCGAAGAGTCGGTGTTCCAGGGCCGAACACCGCCACGGCGACCACAGGTAGAATGTCACCCCGGTGCCTTCCATCGTCAGCCCGAACAATTCGACCCGCATGGCGAACTCCTGCCGTGTCTGCCGCCCATCCGGGCGGACCGCGTGTCGGCATTGTAGCGGAAACGACGCAACCCCGCCGGTCGGGGCGGGGTCGGGTGCGATGTCGGAGCCGGGCAGCCGGGTCACCGCCAACGGACGGCGAACGTGCTGTTGCCGAACGTGTGGACCTCTCGCTCGGCGACCTTGTTCGCCTCCAGGCAATCGAGCAGGTCTTCCACGTCGCACAAACGGCTGAGGGTGACCAACTTCCAGTCGCCGGGTTCCGTCATCACGGTGGGCACCATCACCTGCCCGGTCATGGTGTCGGCCGACGGGTCGGCGGACGGGGCGAACGGGTGAACGGTGCCGGGCGACAGAGCGGGCCGACGGGTCGCAACCATCAGAACGAGGCCGGAAACGACCGCCGCCAGGCTCGTCACCAAGAAGGGGAGTAGGTGAGTCGTCATCGGAGTACCTCCGGTTGAGCGCGGGCGAAAGAGTCAACTTCCTGTATCTAGGTCATGAACGCGAGCGAGAAACACGGCGAGTTCAAGAAACGGTGGAAACTATCCTCCCAATTATTCGCGTCACGGGAGGTTTGCGGCGAGCCGAAAGAAATCGACTCGCGCGTCCAAACTCCGACACCCGAAATGCGATTCGCGTACCAACCATCAAGGGATATACCGTGCCGGACACGTCACCTGACAACCGGTTCCCCGCCCTCGACCCGGCGTGGGTGCTCTACGAAGACGCGCACCTGATCGCGGTGAACAAACCCGCGCCGCTGCTCACCCAGGCTCCGCCCGGAGTGCCGAACCTCGAAGCGCTGGTGAAGGCGTCCATCAAGGCGAAGTACGCGAAGCCGGCCGGCGTCTACCTCGGCGTCCCGCACCGCCTCGATCGCCCGGTGTCCGGCGTCATCGTGTTCGCCCGGAACACGAAGGCCGCGCAGCGGGTCCACAAGCAGTTCGAAGAGCGGACGCCGAAGAAGACCTACTGGGCCGTCGTGGATGGCGTGCCGTCGCCGCCGGCGGCGGAGTGGGAAGATTGGGTGCGGAAGGTGCCGGAAGAATCTCGACTCGAGCGCGTGGGGGTGGGCGACGCGGGGGCGAAACTCGCGTCACTCGGCGTTCGGGTCCTGACGGAAGTGGCGGGCGGGTCGGTCGTCGAGTTGTCCCCGCGCACCGGGCGGATGCACCAACTGCGGGCGCAGTGTGGGTGGCGGGGGCATCCGGTGTGGGGTGACGCGGCCTACGGCAGTCGTATCGAGTTCGGCCCGCCGGCGGAGCTCCCACGCGACCGAGTGATCGCCTTGCACGCGCGCGAATTGATCTTCGAACACCCCTTCACCAGACAACCGTTGACCGTCACGGCCCCAGTTCCCGAGTACTGGCCGAAGGTGGAAGCGTGAGGGCGAAGCCGCCAACCCGACGCCGGACACCCGTCCGCTAGCGCGTGTGGACGCCGGGGAGGGGGAGCGACGGGGGAACTCGGAAGAGTGTGGGGCCGACGCGGGTGCGGGTGGCTCCCAACGTCGGCGGCAGACCGGGTGCCGGTTCCGTCGGCAGTTCGGCGCGGTCGTCGGGGGCAACGATCGGGGCGCGGGTCAGCGGGCGGGGCTGATCGAGTGGGGGCAGCGGGGTGAGTTTCGGCACCGCCTGCCCGCCCTTCGGCTCGCTCTCGAAGTCGTAGTCCGAGGTGAGTTCGAGGTAGTGCAGCGCGGACCCGCCGGCCATGGCCAGAACGGCGATGAGCAGCATCCAGGTGTAACCGGGACTGTACCCCGATTGCGGGGTGACGGATCGGGGCAACGCTTTGGCCATGTCCGGCGCTCCTACGGGATCAAGTGGGGGACCGGGCCGTTAGTTCGTGGCGGCGGCCCGAACGCCGAGCGCCCCCGCCGACACGGACGGCGGGTTGAACCCGGCGTTGGCCGACGATTGCAGGTCTTCCTGGTCCATGTACAGCAGCGCGGCCGCCCCGATGAGAATCAGGGTGGTCAGCAGGGTGAGGCCGAAATACACGTCCTTTCGTGCCTTCGGTTTGGACGAGTCGGTATCGTCCTCGGTGTCGTCATACGGGCCTCGTCGCGCCTTCGAGACCGGGACGACCTCGTCGTCGTCCACCGGCTTCACCTTCGGCTTCTTCTTCTTGGCCATGACCGGGTGCCCTGGTTGGTGGGGTGACGGGGACGACTCTGTCCGAATTGGATTGAAGTGTTCCGCTCGCTCGCGCGGCGAGCGAACGGAACACTTCAATCCAATTCGGTCACACTTGCTCTCCGACTCGACCACGTCGCC
>JBBRUO010000017.1:0-22665 GCA_038247725.1 Gemmatales bacterium | reverse complement strand
TTCACCGCCGCCCGCCCGCGGTCGCCGTAGTCCAGCGTCCAGTCGTTGACGTACATGCCGACGAACTGGTCCGCCAAGGTGACATCCATATCGCGGGCGTACTTCAGGGCGTAATCGAGGGCCTCCCGGCGGTGTTCGAGGCCGTATTGGATGCTCAGCTTCAGCAGCCGGGAAATCTCCCGCATGGTGGCGTCGCCGAGGTCTTTGCGGACCACGTTTCCGCCCAGCGGCAGCGGCAGCCCGGTCTTCTCCTGCCACCACACGCCGAGATCGACGACCAGCGTCAGCCCCTGGTTCCGGTAGGTCAGTTGCCCCTCGTGGATGATGAGGCCGGCGTCGCACTCGCCGCGTTCCACCGCGCCGAGGATGTGGTCGAAGGGCATCACCGTGAAGCGGATGTCCTTTCCCGGCGCGACGTCGGCGAAGAGCAATTTTAGTGTCAGGAACGCCGTCGTCAGCGTGCCCGGCACGGCGATGGACACGGCCGGCAGGTCGGTCAGTTTGAGCGGCGTCTTCGCCACCACCATCGGGCCGTACTGGTCGCCCATGCTGCACCCGCTCGGCAGCAGCGCGTACTTGTCCAGCAGGTGCGCGTAGGCATGGATGCTGACGGCCGACACTTCCAGTTCGCCGTTCATGGCGCGACGATTGAGCGTCTCGATGTCTTGCAGTTCGTGGGTGAACTTCAGGTCGCCGGTCGGGATCTTGTCGTTCGCCAGGGCGTGGAACATGAAAGCGTCGTCGGGGTCCGGCGAGTGGCCGACGCGGATGAGTTGGGTAGCCATGTGGTTGCTCGCTCTCTTGCGGTCGCGGCTCGTTAGGAGAACACTTCCGCCGGGGGGCCGCTGTTGGCGACCTTGCCGGCGCGCATCTGGTGAACGATATCGGCCCGCCGCGCGAGGTCCATGTCGTGCGTGACGATGAGGATCGTCTGCCCGTCGGCGGCCAGGTCGCGCATGACGGCCAGAACTTCGCCGACCAACTCCGGGTCCAGGGCGCTGGTCGGCTCGTCGAACAGCACCGCCTTCGGGCCAACCGCAAGAGTGCGGGCGATGGCAACACGCTGTTGCTGGCCGCCGCTCAGCGCGGCCGGCTTCGCGTCGGCTTTCTCGGTCAGCCCGACCCGCGCCAGTTGCCTCGTGGCGCGCTCCCGACATTCGGGTTCCGGCAGGCCGAGGGCGTACCGCGGCCCGCACATCACGTTCTGAACGACTGTCATGTGCGGGAACAGGTTGAACTGCTGGAACACCATGCCGACGACGCGACGGACGCCGACCAGTTGCGCCTGCGAGTGCGGCCGGCCGTCGGTGCCGGGCAGCACATGGCCGAACACCTCGACGCGGCCGGTGTGGAACGGCTCCAGCCCGTTGACGCACCGCAGCAGCGTACTCTTGCCGCCGCCGGACGGCCCGACCAGCGCGGTCAGTTGGCCCGCCGCGGCGGTCAGCGTCGCCCCGTCGAGGACACGGTGGGGGCCGTGATACTTCACGATGTCGCGGACGTGGATCACGGTTAGACCTCCCCCGCCTTCAGCCGGCCTTCCAACCGGCGGGCGACGACGGCCAACGGGTAGCTCATCAATAGATACATGGCGGCGGTGATGGCGGCCAAACTCAAGATCTGGTCGCGGTGGTTGTTATACAGGGTGTTGTATTGCTTCGTTAACTCCATCACGGCGATGACCGAGCAGACGGCGGTGTCTTTGAACAGGGCCACGAAGTCGTTCGTCACCGACGGCAGGGCGGCGCGGAACGCCTGCGGCGTCAGGACGCGGCGGATCACCGTCCACCGCGTCATCCCCAGCGCCTCCGCCGCCTCCCGCTGGCCGACCGGCAGGTTCAGGAGCGCCCCGCGGAAGTGTTCCGCCTCGCTCGCCGAGTAGTTCAGCGCCAGGCCGAGGATGCCGATCAACTCCTTCGGCAACTGGGCGAAGAGCGGGACGTACTCCGGCAGCAGGTAGAACAGCACCCACAGTTGCAGCAGCAGCGGCGTGCCCCGGACGACTTCGACGTACCCCGTCAGCAACCAGCCGAACGACCGGGGGCCGTACAGCCGGCCGGCGGCGACGGCCATCCCCACCAGAGTCGCCAGCGGCATCGCGGCGACGGCCAGGAAGATCGTCATGAGGGCCGCGTAGCCGAGAAGCGACATGGCTTCCGGCCAGTTGATGGGCGACGTGCCGGTGAGTCGCTGTTCGTCGGAGAGTTTCTGATCCGCCCACCGCTTCTTCCGCCAGGAGTTCAGCCGTTCCTGGTCCTCGTTCCACAGGCCGTACTTGCGGTAAATGGCTTCGAGCGTGCCGTCTTCGATGCCGGCGGCGAGGGCCGCGTTGATCTGCTCCCGGAACGCCCGGTCGTCCGCCCGCGTGAGGACGACGTAGAAGCCCTGGCCCCGCGTCTCGGGCAGCAGGCGGAGTTTCTTGTCCGTCCTGGCGTCCTCGGCGACGTACGCCGTGCTGGCCGGGTTGTCCTGCACGGTGGCGTCGATGCGGCCGGAGGCGACCAGTTTGAACGTGTTCGCCACGTCGTCGTAGGGTTCGATTTCCAGGTCGCCATCGAACTGCTTCTTCAGAACCTGCATGTATCGCTCGGCGGCGGACCCGGTGAGCACGCCGACCTTCTTCCCTTTCAGGTCGTCCCACGTGCGGATCGCCGAGTCGGCCTTCACGGTCGCCGTCAGCCGATAAATGTAATACGGGATGCTCGCCTGCCGCTTGTACTGCTCGGAGAACTCGTACCCGTTCAGCACGATGTCGATGTCCTTCTTGTTCAACACGTCCGGGAGCTTGTCCCATGGGAGGTTCGCCGGCTCGCTGGTGCGGCCGAGTTGCTCCGCGAGGTACGCCGCCAACTCGACCTCGAACCCCTTCGTCTGGTTGTCGAACACGTAAGGCGCGCCGCCGGTCGCGTCCATGCCCCACGTCAGCGGCGGCTTCTCCTGCGCGGCGACGACGGACGCGGTGAACGCGGCGAGCAGGCTGAGGCGGAACAACGGCGGACCCTCACGGATGGTGAAACCAGTTTCAAGTTTCGGGTTCGAAGTTTCAAGTCGTCGCCGGGTTCGCACAATGAAATCTGAAACCGGAAACTTCGAACCTGGAACTGGACCCATGCCGACGTTCGCCCCGCAACCGCTCGCCGAGTTCGTGTCCGCGCTGTTCGCCGCCGCCGGAGTGCCGCCGGAGTCCGCCCACTTGGTCGCCAACAGCCTCGTCGATGCCAACCTGTGCGGGCACGACTCGCACGGCGTCATGCGGGTGCCGCAGTACCTCGGCTTCCTGCACTCCGGGCAGTATCACGCCGATGCCCCATTCACGATCCTGAACGAAACCTCAGCGGTCGTCGCGGCCGACGGCGGTTGGGGTCTCGGCCAGGTGCAGGCGCACCGACTGCTCGCCAAGCTCATTCCGAAGGCGAAGGCGATCGGGGTGGCGTCCGGGACGCTGCGGAACTGCGGCCACATCGGCCGATTGGGGGAGTACGCCGAAGTCGCCGCGAAGGAGAACTTGGCGCTGCTGGCGATGGTGAACTCGCACGGCGCGGGCCGGCGCGTCGCGCCGCCGGGCGGCACGCAAGGCCGCATCGGCACCAACCCGATTTGCCTGTCCACGCCCACCAGCGGCACCCCGGTGATCCTCGACTTCGGCACGTCGGCGGTGGCGGAAGGCAAGGTGCGGGTTCAATTCCAGAAGGGCGACCCAGTGCCAGAAGGATGGCTGTTGGACGCCGACGGGCAACCGACGACCAACCCGGCCGCGCTCTACGCCACCCCGCCGGGCAGCATCCTGCCGTTCGGCGGGCAGCAGGCGTACAAAGGGTTCGGGCTGGGGTTACTCATCGACTTGCTGTGCGGCGGGCTGAGTGGCGGGCGGTGCGCCAACCCGAACGACCCGATGGCCGGCGTCGGCAACGCGGTCGTGTTCACGGCGTTCGACCCGGCCGCGTTCGGCGGGATCGAACACTTCCTGGGGCAGACCGACGGCCTCACCGGGTTCGTCCGTGGCACCCCGCCCGCGCCGGGGCAGACGATCACGCTGCCCGGCGACCCGGAACGGAAGGCGAAGGCCGAGCGGCTGACGAGCGGCATCGCCATCCCGGACGGGACGTGGAAACTGATCACCGACGCGGCGACCAAGTTGGGAGTCCCCACGATTTAGCCGCGCACCCTGCCCGCCCAGGCACCACGCCTTGCCGCCGCCGGGCCGTTCTGCGAAGCTAGAGCTACGCCACCTCCTTCGAATCGCGCCCCGCACCGGACGACAGCATGAAAGCCCTCGGTGACTTCTTCCTCGGCGAGTGGTACTTCTCGGTCCCGATGACGCTGATGACGATCACCGCGTTCGCGCTGGTGTTCTGGCGGTGGCTGCTGAACGCCAACTCGAACACGAACCTGGAAACGCTCCTCCCCGACGTGCAAGAGAATCTGCGGCGGAAGGGCACCAAGGCGGCCCTCGCCCTGTGTAAGGAGGAGAAGGGGCTGATCCCGAACACGCTGTTCGTCGCCGGGCTGGAGGCGTCCGAGCAGGGGGTGGCGGCGATGCGGCGGAGCATGGCCGGGGCGGTCGAGTTGGAGATCCTCCCCCGGCTGAACTTCCTCCTCGCGCCGATCCTCGCCATCGCCAAGATCAGCACGATGGTCGGGCTGCTCGGCACCGTCATCTCGATGATCAACACGTTCACCAAGATCGCCGACCCGAAGGCCGGGGCCGAGGGCATCACCGGGCAGGCCGGGTCCATCGGGTTGGCGCTATTCGCCACCGCGCTGGGGTTGCTGACGGCCATCCCGCTGGTGTTCGCGCACGTCCTGTTCAAGGCGTGGATCGTCAAATTCGAAATCAAGATGAAGATCGCCACGCAGAAGCTCATCACCCTGGTGGTGACGGCGAAGAACGCCCCGCCGACGGAAGCGGAAGATGACGACCGCGAGGAAGATGACGAGACCGACGCGAAGACCCGCGAACTGCGGAAGGGCAGCCGGCGGTAACGCCTGTCTCGGTCGGGAAGAATCCGACTAACCACAGAGGCACGGGGACACAGAGAAGAAAAAAGATTGATCTCGCTCTCTTTCCGAATTCCATCTCGGACTTTTCTTCTCTGTGTCCCTGTGCCTCTGTGGTGAGCTCTTCTGGAGTTGACATGGCCACCAAATCTTCCGCCTTCGACGTGTGGCTGATCGCCGTGGACACGGTCTACAAGGGCGTGCCGTTCTCGGTCGTGCTGGGGTGGGCCGAGCAGGGGCGGCTGGCGGGCACGGACAAACTCCGCCCGACCGGGGTGGAGACGGCGTGGGTCCTCGCGTCGAAGCACCCGCGGATCGCCCCGTACCTGTTCGCCGCCAAACCGCAACCGGCCGCCGCCGGCGGAGCCGTCCCGCCGCTTGACCCGCTGGAAAACGACACCGATTTCAAGAAGACCCCGCACGACGACGATGACGATGTGGACATGATTCCACTGATTGATATCAGCCTGGTGTTGCTCATCTTCTTCATGATGACGGCGACCGTGTCGAGCATGTCGCCGGTGAACGTGCCGGCGCTGCGGCACGCGGGGAAACTGACTGGCGGCAAGGAGGCGTGGGTGGTGCAGGCCGACAAAACGCCGAACGGGGACATCGTGTACTCGCTGACCGGCGGGCCGAACAACGACCGCGAGTTGGGCATCCGCACGCTGGAAGAGCTGGTCGCCAAGTTCAACGCCAAGCTGGACGCGAACAAGCCGGCCGAGGTGCGGGTGGCCTTCCACAAGAAGCTCCAACGCCGCGACCTGAAGGCGGTCATCCGCGAGTTGGACAAGTTCCGCGCCGCCGGCCTGATCGCCACCTATGCCGCCGAGGTGAACGAAGAAAAGTAGGTCCGTCCCGCCGGGCCGGACAGTCCGGCTCGGCGAGCCGGACCTACTCCGTCACGAACTTGAGCACCGGAACCGGGACGTCCTTGACCGTCTCGACTGCTGATGCGGGTGGCACGGCGGCCGCGGGCGGCGGGACGGGCGGTTTCGGCTTGCGGCTGAAGGTGAGTTGCTGGCCGATCCACCGGCGGAGTTGCCCGCTGCGGCGGCTGATGTCGTCCCACAGGGAGTACGACACCGGCGTGATGAGCAGGCTGAGGAACAGGCTCAGCAGTTGCCCGCCGAGGATCACCTTCGCCATGCTGGCGCGGGCGGACGCGCCCGGCCCCTCTCCGGTGGCAATCGGAATCATCGCCGCCACGAGCATGATCGTCGTCATCAGGATGGGCCGCAGTCGCGCCTCGTTCGCCTGCAAGATGGCGGTGTCGCGCTCGATGCCCTTCGCCCGCAACACGTTCGTGTAGTCCACTTGCAAGATGCCGTTCTTCTTGACGATGCCGAACAGCATGAACAGCCCGATGGTGGCGTACACGTCCAGCGGCGTCCGTAATATCCACAGTGACAACAGCGCGAACGGCAGTGTTAACGGTACCGCCATCAAGATCGTGGCGGGGTGAACCAGGCTTTCGAATTGCGCCGCCAGGATCATATACATGAACACGAAGGCCAACAGGAACGCCACCGCGAAGTTGGAGTTCGAGTCGGCCATCAGCTTGGCTTCGCCGAGGAACTCATACTGGTACTCCGGTGGCAGGTTCTCCGCGTTCAGAAACGTGGCGATCTCCGGCAGTTCCTTGCCCAGCACCGCGCCGGTGGCCAGGTTGGCCGTCACCGCCACCTGCCGCTGACGGTTGTACCGCTCGATGGTGGCCGGCCCCCGCGCGGAGGTCAATTCGGCCAGGTTCCGCAACTCCACCAACTCGCCGGTGGCGCTCCGGACGGTGAGCAGGTCGATGGCCTCGCGGCGGTCGCGACCGGACTCGGCGGCCCGCAGCCACACGTCGTACTGGTCCGGCTGATCCTTCTCCTTGAACTTGCTCACCGGCTCGCCACCGACCATGACACCCAGCGTCATCGCCACCGCCTGGACGCTGACGCCGAGGTCGCCGGCGCGGTCGCGGCGGACGCGGACCTGAAGTTCGGGCGCGCGGGCGGCGGCGTTCGTGTCCACGTCCGTGAACGCCTCCGGCCGCGACTTCATCCACGCCACCAGCTTCGTCGCGTAGTCGTCGAGCGCGTCCGAATCTGGGCCGGTCAGGCTGACTTCCACCTGCACGTTCTTGAACGCGCTGCTGCTGAACAGCTTCACCTCCTGCACGGTGGCCCGCAGGTCGGGGTAGTCCTCCAACATGGCCCGCGCGTCGGCCATCGCGTCTTTCTGGCGGAACTCGCGCTCGGTCAGGTCGGTCATCCGGCAGTAGAACTGCACCTTGGTCACGTCCCCCTGGCCCTTCGATTGCCGGCCGCTCGTCTCGCCGACGGTGGTGAACACGTTGGTCACGCCGCGGACGGTGGCGAGGCGGGTTTCGAGTTCGCGGCAGATGGCGTCGGCCGACTTCAGTGAGGTGCCTTCGGCCAGCGTCAGCGCCACCTCGAATTCGGACTGGTCGTCCTTGGGGACGAAGTCGGTGCCGACCAACTGGAACAGCACCGGCGTGGTCATCAGGCAGAACAGCGCGACCGCGACGACGACCAGCCGGTGCCAGCCCCGCCGCCCGCCCAGCGACCACCGCAGCAGAGCCACGTACAGGGTGGTGATGAGACCCCAGAAGCCTTTGGTGGTTCCCCCCTCCCCTGGCCGGAGTTGGATTGTGTCTTTGCTGGTCCCCCCCTCCCGCCGGGGAGGGGGGGACAGACGAGGCGCTTTCAAGAACCGCGCGCACAGCATGGGCGTGAGGGTGAAGCTGACCACCATACTGAGCAGGATGCAGAAGGCGACGACGAAGCCGAAGCTGTTGAAGAAGCGGCCGACCTGCCCGGTCATGAACGCGATGGGGGCGAAGATGACGGCGAGCGACAGCGTCGTCGCCAGCACCGCCAGGGCGATCTCCTTGGTGGCGACGCTGGCCGCCTCCCACGGGGTGCGGCCGTACTCCTCCATGTGCCGGAAGACGTTCTCCAACACCACCACCGCGTCGTCGATGACGATGCCGACGGCCAGGATCAGGCCCAATAATGTCATGTTGTTCAGGCTGAACCCCATGAAGTCCATGAACGCGAACGCGCCGATGATGCTGGTCGGCACCGCCAGCGCGGCGATGACGGTGGTCCGCCAGTCGCGGATGAACAGCAGCAGCACCGCCGACACCAGCACCGCCGCCAACAGCAGGTGGAACTTCACCTCGTCGATGCTGCCCTTGATGAACTTGGACTGGTCGCGGATGACTTCCAGGCGGATGTCGGCGGGCAGGGTGGGGGCGATGGTCGCCAGCCGGGCTTTGACCGCTTCGGCCACCTTCACCGTGTTGCCGCCGCTCTGCTTCTGCACGATCAGCGACACCGCCGTGACGCCGTCCAGGCGGCTCAGCCCGCGCGGCTCCTCGATGCCGTCCTCGATGCGGTCCACCAGCTCGCGCAGCTTCGTCTGCACCCCGTTCCGGGTGGCCACGATGATGTCGTTGAAGTTCTCCACCCGCTGGACGCGGCCGACGACGCGGAGCACCTGTTCGGAGTCCCCCTGATCGACGCGGCCGCCCGGCAGTTCCAGGTTCTGCTCGGTCAGCGCCTTCCGCACGTCCATCACGGTGAGACGGCTGCCGTTGAGTTTGTCCGGGTCGAGGACGATGTTGATCGCCCGCTGCTGGCCGCCGACGAGAATGACCGCGCCGACGCCGGGCACCGACCCCTCCAGGTCTTCCTTGATCATCTTCTTGGCGATCTCGCTGATCTCGCGCAAGTCCCGCTTACCAGACACGGCGACGGTGACGACCGGGGTGGCGTCGAGGTTGAACTTCTCGACCTTCGGGTAGTCGGTGCCGGGCGGCAGTTGGCCCTGGATGAGCGTCATCTTGTCGCGGATCTCTTGCGCCGCGATGTCGCCGTTCTTCTCCAGCTTGAACCCGACGACGATTTGCGAGACGCCTTCCTTGGTGGTGCTGCGGAGTTCGTCGATGCCGGCGACGGTGTTGACGGCCTCCTCGACGGGCTTGGTGACGGCCGTCTCCATCTCCTCGACGCTCGCGCCCTTGAACGTGGTGGTGACGACCACGACCGGCACGTCCACGTTCGGGAACAGTTCCACCCCCAGCCGCGCGTACGAGGCCACCCCCAGCACCACCGGGGCGAGGATGAGCATGGTGGTGAACACCGGCCGGCGGATGCAGATGTCCCAAATGGCCATCAGAAGTGGCTCCAGAGCGACAAAGAGGATTTCACCGCAGAGGGCCCGAGAGGGCACATGAGGAAGACAGAGAAAACGTCGGATTTCAAACTCTCCTCCAATTCGTTTTTCTCATGTGCCCTCTCGTGCCCTCTGCGGTGAATCATTCTTCAAATCACCGCACCCGGATCGGGCTGCCGTCGATGAGTCGGCTGAAGCCGCTGATAATCACCTGCGTCCCGGCGGGCAGGTCGCCGATCACCTCGACCCACTCCCTGTCCCGCACGCCGACCGTGACCGGCACCGCCTTCGCCTTGGCCGCGTCGGCGACGAACACCTTGTCCACCCCGGCGAACGACACCAGGGCGGCGTTCGGCACGGTGGCGATGGCGTCGGTGCGGAGGCGGACGGCGGCGCGGGCGAACCCGCCGGCCTTCAGCTTGCCGTCGGCGTTGGGCACCGCGATTTCCACCCCGAAGGTTCGCGTGGCCGGGTCCACGGTCGGGTTGATGCGAGACACGTTGCCCGTGAAGGTGGCCGCAGGGTACGCCTCGACGGTCACGCCCACGGTCTGCCCGACGGCCACGTCCGGGATGTGCTTCTCCGGCACCGCGACGCGGAGTTTGAGGGAGTCGTCGATCACCAGGCGGAACACATTCGCGGTGGGGAAGGCGCGGATCATCTCGCCGACGCTGGTCATCCGCTGGGCGACGGCGTACTTCACCGCCGCCCCGCCGGCGGCCGAGGGTGCGGGCGGCACGAACAGGTGGGTGTCGGCGAGCCGCTGCTCGGCCGCGTCCAGCGCCGCCTTCCGCAGGCGGGAGGCGGCCAGCCGCGATTCGGCGGTGGCGACGGCCAGTTTCCTGTTCGCCTCCGCCGCCTTCAGGTCCAACTCGGCGGCCAGCATCTCCCCCTGGGACGAAGTGTTGGCGTTCTTCCACAGGCTGTACTTCCGCTCGGCGTTCCGCCGCGCGACCTCCGCCACCTGTACCGACGGCACCTCTCCCATCGTCTTCGCGTCGAGGGGGCCGGGCGGCAGGGCGGTCAGGCCGAGCGGGGCGAGCTCGGCGTCCAGCCCCCGCTTCGCCTCCAGAACCGCCAGTTGATGGTCGGTCGGGTCGAGGTCGAGCAGCGGCGCGCCCGGAGCGAGGCGGTCACCCACGTCGGCATGAACGGCGATCACGCGGCCATCGACTTTGGGCGTCAACATGATGTCGTCGAAGGCGTGCAGGGTGCCGGTGGCGAGGACGGTTCGCGGCACGTCCACCGCCGTCACCGGGGCGACCGTCACCGGGACGGCGGCGGGTTCGGCCGTGGCGGTGGTGGGGTCCGCCTTCGGCCCGCCGCAGCCGGCGAGGGCGAGCAACAGGAGACCGAGGACCAGCGGGATCGCTTTCATCTCTTCCCCCTTTTCAACTTCGGGTCGGCCAGCACCCCGTTCAGGATCACGTCCAACACGTCGTCGGCCTGCGCGTCGGGATCGACAGGCCGGCCGCTGAGTAAGTTCGTCAGAATCGTGCCGTACAGCAGGTCGCCGACGACGTTGAAGAACCGCTCCTGCGGGATCGGCCGGATCGTGCCGGAGTCCCGCAGTCGGGCGAAAAAAGCGTCGTGCTTGGACCGCTCGTCGTCGTCCTTGGTGATGAAGTACAGCGGGCGGTGGTGTTGACGGAAGGCGGCCCGCTCCTGAATGAACAACTCGGCCAGTTCGGGGCGGCGGTGGAAGAACCGCAGGTACGTCCGCACCGCGTCCCGCATCTGGGCCAGCGGGTCGCCGGGGGTCGCCAGCACCGCGTCCATCTCGGCGGACAGTTCCTTCAGCCCCCGCTCGACGGCGGCGAGGAACAGCGCCTCCTTGGTGGGGAAATACCGGTAGACGGTGCCGTTGCCGACGCCGAGGCGGTCGGCGATGGTCTGCACCTGGGTGCCGGCGAACCCCAGTTCGGCGAACGCGGCGGCGGCGGCGTCCAGGATTTCCGCCTTCCGGCGGGCTCCCAGGTCCGGGTCTTTCGGCCGGCCGAGTTTGCGGGCGAGGGCGCACATGAGGTCACGACCGCGAGGCGAGCGGATAATTAACGGACTGGTCCGTCTATGAAAGAGAATAGCCACCGGCCGCCTGTCCCGGCCACCTCAACCGCTAGAATGCCAATAGTCCACCCCTTCTCGCATTTGGTGTCGTCATGCCGTCCATCGCACCGTCCGTTCTCGCCGCCGATTTCAGCCGCCTCGGGGAGCAGGTCGCGCAGGCCGCCGCCGGCGGGGCCGACCGCATCCACATCGACGTGATGGACGGCCACTTCGTCCCGAACCTGAGCATGGGGTCGGTGGTGGTGAAGGGACTGCGGCCGGTGACGAAACTGCCGCTGGAAGTCCACCTGATGGTGGAGCGGCCGGCCAATTTCCTGGACGGGTTCGTCGCCGCCGGCGCGGACACGATCATTTTCCACCTGGAAGTGGAGCCGGACCCGCTCGACCTGATCCAGCACATCCGCGCACAGGGGAAGAAAGTGGGCGTGGCGTTCAACCCGGACTTCGACCTGGCGCGGGTGGAACCGCACCTGTCCGACGTGGACCTCGCCCTGTGCATGACGGTGTTCCCCGGCTTCGGCGGGCAGCCGTACATCCCCGAAAGCACGGCCCGCATCCGCAAGTTGCGGAAGATGATCGACCGCCTGAACCCGGCGTGCGAGTTGGAAGTGGACGGCGGAATCGACGCGAAGACGCTCGCGGAAGCGGCGAAAGCCGGGGCGACGGTGTTCGTCGCGGGGACGGCGGTGTTCGGGACGGCCGACGGGCCGGAATCGGCGGCGCGTCGGCTTCTCGGACTGGCACAGTAGTTGCCAGATGGGAAAGTTGGGGGGACCGTCGGAATTGCCGGTGCTGTTGTCCAGTTGGCCGGCAATTCTCGTATTAGTACCTCGCCCCCCTCTCCCCCATTTTAACAGGTTGCTCATGCGCCGTCTCACTCGCTTTCTCCCGACCGACGCCCCCGCACGGTCGCCGTTCCGGTTCTCCCCCCGCATGGAAGTGCTGGACGACCGAATCACCCCGTCGCTGTTCACGATGATCGCGTCCGTCCAGACGGACGGCACGCAGGCCACCGAAAACTCGACCCTTTCGGCGGTCAGTGACGACGGGCGATTCATCGCCTTCACCACCACGGCGAAACTCGTCGCCGAGGACACCAACGCCTTCGCCGACGTGTACCGGACGGACACCGCGACGGGCGAGGTGATCCTCATCAGCCGAGGGGACGGGGCGGCCGGCGCGATCGGCGACAGCAGCGTGAGCGTGTCCTTCCGCCCGAGCCTGAGTGGCGACGGGCGGCTGGTGACGTTCTCGAGCAACGCCAGCAACCTGGTCGTCGGGGACACCAACGCCACCCTCGACGTGTTCGTCCGGGATGTCACGGCCGGCACCACCTCGCGGGTGTCAGTGGATTCGGCCGGTACACAGGCGACCGGCGCGTCCGGGTTGTCCAGCATCTCCGCCGACGGGAAGTTCATCAGCTTCCTCAGCGCCGCGACCAACCTGGTTGCCGGGGACACGAACGCGGTGAACGACGTGTTCCTCCGCGACCTGACGGCCAACACCACTGTCCGCATCAGCACCGACTCGGCGGGTGCCCAGGCGAACGGCGCATCCGCGAACTCGAACCTCAGCAGCGACGGCCGGTTCGTGATCTTCGACAGTGCCGCCTCGAACCTGGTGCTGAACGACACCAACGGCAAGTTGGACGTGTTCGTCAAGGACGTGATCACCGGGACGACCACGCGGGTGAGCGTCGCCTCCGGCGGCGGGCAAGGGGACGGCGCATCCGGCAGCACCGGGGTGAGTAACCTCGGCGTCAGCGCGGACGGCAAACTCGTCGCCTTCCAGAGCAACGCCACCAACCTGGTGACCGGCGACACCAACGCCACCACCGATATTTTCGTCCGCGACCTGACCGCCGGCACCACCACCCGAGTCAGCACCGACGCCACCGGCATTCAGGGGAACGCCGCCTCGACGAACCCGGACCTGAGTGCGAACGGCCGCTTCATCGCCTTCGAGAGCAGTGCCGCCAACCTGGTGAGCGGGGACACGAACGCGGCCACCGACGTCTTCCGGAAGGACCGCATCGGCGGCGGCATCGTCCGCGTCAGCGTGGCCACCGACGGCACCGAGGCGAACAGCGGTTCGACGAACGCCGCCATCAACCGGGACGGCACCCTGGTGGCGTTCGAGAGCGCGGCCACGAACCTGGCCCCGGTGAACATCCCAGGGGCCGACGCGAACGGGAAGACCGATGCGTTCGCCCGCGTGCTGCCGCTGCCCGCGCTGTACGTGGCCGGGCCGGCCGCCGGCGGCAGCTCGCAGGTCCGCGTGTTCAACGCGGACGGCACCCAGAAGTTCAGCTTCCTGGCCTACGACCCGGCGTACACCGGCGGCGTGTTCGTGGCGCTGGGCGACGTGACCGGGGACGGTGTCGAGGACATCGTCACCAGCACCGGCAAGGGCGGGGCGGCCAACATCCGCGTGTTCGACGGCGTCACCGGCAGCCTGATCAGCAGCTTCTTCGCCTACCCGGAGGCGTTCACCGGCGGGGTGAACGTCGCCATCGGCGACGTGAACAACGACGGGTTCGCCGACATCATCTGCGGTGTCGGGGTCGGTGGCGGGCCGAACGTCCGCGTGTTCGACGGCAAGCAGGTCAGCCTGGGCAACTTCAGCCTGGGCGAGGTGTCCTCCGGCGGCGCGCTGTTGGCCAGCTTCTTCGCCTACCCGGAAGGGTTCACCGGCGGGGTGCGGGTGGCGGCCGGGGACGTGAACGGGGACGGGTTCACCGACATCATCCTCGGCGTCGGGTCGGGCGGCGGGCCGAACGTCCGCGTCCTCGACGGCGCGACCGTGAGCGGGGGCAACACCAACCTCTCCCTGTTGAGCGAAGGGGGCGCGCTGATCAGCAGCTTCTTCGGCCTGCCCGAGTCGTTCACCGGCGGCGTATTCATCGGGGCCGGGGACATCGACAACGACCGCTTCGCCGACGTCATCATCGGCGTCGAGAGCGGCGGCGGGCCGAACGTCCGCGCCTTCAACGCCACCACCACCAACCAGTTGCGGAGCTTCTTCGCCTTCGACGCCGGCCTCACCGGCGGGGTGCGGGTGGCCAGCACCGACCTGAACCAGGACGGGTTCGACGACTTCGTCGTCGGCACCGGGCCGGGCACCGGCAGTCTGCTCCGCATCTTAGACGGGCGAGACGGCAGCACCAGCCTGTTCCCGGAGTTCGCCCCGTTCGGCGGCTTCGGCGGCGGCGTCAACGTGGGGTAACGCCGACCGACCGCCAGGGACTTGTGACCCCTCCCGCGACCCCCGCTTGTCAGGCGGGGGTCGTTTCGTATCCCTACCGCTTACACAATTCTCGATTTTCGGATTCCTTCCGATGACGGACAGCCGCACCACGCACATCACCCTTCGCTGTTGTCCGACTCCGCCGTAATCGGCGGCCTCCCCCCTCTCCCACACTCGTAATCCGTGCCGTCGTCGTTCCCCGCACTGCGTGGTCGGCGGTGGCGTCGTGTTTCCCGTATCCCCCCCTATTCCGGAGCGTATTCCGAATGGTCTCGCGTTTGAAAACGCTGTTCCCGAACGGCCAACTTGAAATCCTTACTGGACTGACGGTGGCGCTGGCGCTGGTGCCGGAGGCCATCGCGTTCGCCTTCGTCGCGCGGGTGGACCCGCTCGTCGGGGTGTTCGCTGCCATCATCGTCTGCCTGACGACGGCCCTGCTCGGCGGCCGGCCGGGGATGATCTCCGGGGCCACCGGCGCGATGGCCGTGGTGATGACGAGTCTCGTCGTCACGCACGGCGTCCAGTACCTGTTCGCGGCGGTCATCTTGACGGGCGTCTTCCAGGGGGTGTTCGGCCTGCTGCGGTGGGGCAAGTTCGTCCACCTCATCCCGCTGCCCGTCACCATCGGCTTCGTGAACGGGCTGGCGCTGGTCATCGGGTACGCGCAGCTGGAGCAGTTCAAATCGGCCGACGGCTGGCTGACCGGGCCACAGTTGGCCGTCATGCTCGGGCTGGTCGGCCTCGTCATGACGATCATGTTCCTGCTGCCCCGGTGGACGAAAAGCGTCCCCGCCGGGCTGGTCGGGATCGCCGCCGCGACGGCGGTGGCGCTGCTATTCGGCCTGGACACCCGCACCGTCGGCGACATCGCCAGCATCGGCGGTGGGCTGCCCGCGTTCGCCGTCCCCGACGTACCGCTTTCGCTGGCCACGTTCAAGGTGGTGCTGCCCTATGCCGCCATCCTGGCCGCCATCGGGCTGATCGAGACGCTGATGACGCTGAACCTGATCGACGAGATGACCGAGACGCGGGGCCGGCCGAACAAGGAGTGCGTGGCCCAGGGGCTGGCGAACGTGCTGTCCGGCTTCTTCGGCGCGATGGGCGGGTGCGCGATGATCGGCCAGAGCATGATCTCCATCAACTCCGGTGCCCGGCACCGGCTGTCCGGCATCTCAGCCGGGCTGTTCCTGCTCGCGTTCGTGCTGGTCGGGTCGGCCGTCATCGAGCGGATCCCGCTGGCCGCCCTGGTCGGCGTCATGTTCATGGTGGTGCTGGGCACATTCGAGTGGGCGACGTTCCGCATGATGCGGCGGATGCCCCGGTCGGACGCGCTGGTCATCGTCATCGTCACCGTCGTCACCCTGGCGACAGACCTGGCCGTCGCGGTGCTGGCCGGGGTGATCGTGTCGGCGCTGGTGTTCGCCTGGGAGTCGGCCAAGCGCATCCAGGTGGAGGTGAAGGAGCTGCCCGACGGGACGCGGGAGTACGACCTGCACGGGTCGCTGTTCTTCGGCAGCACCAACCGGTTCCGGCAACTGTTCACGCCGGAGTCCGACCCGCCGGAGGTGGTCATCGACTTCGCCGACAGTCGGGTGTTCGACCACTCCGGCATCGACGCCATCCAGGCCGTGGCCCAGGCGTATCGCAAGTTCGGCAAGACCCTGCACTTGCGGCACCTGAGCGAGGACTGCCGGAAACTGCTGCACGAGGCCCAAGACTTGGTCGAGGTGAACATCCACGAAGACCCGACGTACCGGGTCGCGGACGACGAGTTGGATTGACCCAGGCGCTCAGCCCGTCAGTTTCTCCGTCGCCGCACGCGCCGCGTCCGGCGACGGGGCGAAGTCGCGGGCCGACCGCAGCGTCAGTTTGCCGCCGAACGCGGTGAACAGCAGCGGTTTCGCCGGGTGAGCCTTCACCACCTCGGCGAAGGCTTTCCGCGTCGCCCGCTCGTCGGCATCTGGTAGCGTCCCGCGAATTCGCGCCGCCTCGCCTTCCGCCCACGCCTTGAGCCGCTCGCAGTCCCGCAAATACGCCAAATGCGTCTCCTGATGCGTGCGATACTCCGTGAGCACTTCCTCCGGTACGCTCTCGTTGCCATGACTTTTCAGGAACGCTTCGAACGGCTCCCACGTCGTCCACTCCGGCCGCGCGTCCAGCATCTCGGCGGTGCGGGGGTAGGTACACGACACCATCAGCTTGAGCATTCGCAGGTAATCGGCCGACTTCACCTTCACCCGGTACGCGATCTCGTCGCCGTGTTCGACGGTCAGCACCGTGCCTTCCTCGTCGGTGCCTAGCAGCCGGGCGCGTAAGTCGTCGATCCGCTCCGCCAGGCCGTGCCCGTGCAACACGTAGTCGCCGACCGCCGTCAGGCGGTGCCGTTCGGCGAAGGCGGTCAGCTCGCGGTACGGCAGGTCGCGGAAGTTCGCCCGGTCGAAGGCCGCGATCAGCACCAGATCGCGGCGGTCGCCATAGTCGGTGACGACCCGCGTCTCCGGGTGCAGGAATTCGAACAGCAGCGTGAAGCGGTCCCACTCCGGCACCACGTCGAGCAGTTGCGGGTAATGCCGGGCGGCGACGGCCCGCGTCTCGCCGAGGAAGTCGAAGTGCGACAGCCGCCCCGGCGCGTCCTCGTCCTGCGCGCCGGTGTACCGCACCCCTTCCAGTACCCCGCGCGTGGTGAAGTACACCCGCCCGCCGTCCTGGAACCGCTGGATCAGCGTGCCGTCCATCTTCCGCAGGAAGTGGACGCCGGTGTGCCCCGCCTCGTCGGTCATCGCGGCGATGTCGGCGGCGGTCACCTCGCGCTCGCCCAGATTGAAGATTTTCACCAGCGGCAGCGACACCAGCCGGAACGGGTCGCGGCGGTAGACGACCCCCTTGGCGAACATCTGATGCGGCTCGACGGGGGTGAACAGCGCCTTGCTGGCGTTGGCGAGGACGAGGTCGCCGTTCGTCCGCTTGGTCAGCAGCGGGTCGGCGTCGATGCGCGCGAGTAGCCCGGCGGTGTCCTCCCGCAGCAGGGCCAACAGGCGGTCGAGTCGGAGTTCCATTCTCCCATCGTATCGGACTTGCCGCCGCCTGCGGACCGGCTCAGCGGAACGGCGGTCGGGGCGAGGGAGTGGGTTTAGGCACGCCATTCGCACGGGTATCCCCTGCCGACGGGTCATCCATCCTTGACCCCTTGGCGGGAATCCGAACAATTCCCTCTACTCTCCTGCCCGTGGCCCCCCCGGTTATCCTCTCATGCCGTCGTCTCCACGTCGGGTCGGATTGTGGCTCGTCGGCGCGTTCGGCGGCGTCGGCAGCACCACCGCCCTCGGCCTCGCCGCCCTCCGCCAGAAGTTGACCGATACCACCGGCATGGTCACGGCCCTGCCGCAATTCGCCGGCGTGGACTTCGACCCGGCCGAGGCGTTCATCATCGGCGGGCACGACATCCGGCAAACGTCCTTCACCCGTGCCGCCGCCGAGTTGCACGCCCGCAGCAACGTGTTCAGCGAGTCCCTGCTACTCGCCTGCAAGCCGCAACTCGACGAGTGGTCGGCGAACGTGAAGCCGGGCGTGGTGTTCCAGCCGAACGCGGTGATTGCCGCCCTCGCGGATCGGCCGGATGTCCGCCGCGCCGAGACCGCGAAACAGGCGCTCGCCGCCATCCAAGCCGACCTCGCCGAGTTCCGCACGACCCACAACCTCGACGAGTTAGTGGTGGTGAACGTCGCCAGCACCGAGCCGCCGTTCGCCGTCGGGGACGACCACTCCACCTGGGCGAAGCTGTCGGCGGCGCTGGATCGCGGTGGCTCCGTGTTGCCCACCAGTGCGCTTTACGCGGTCGCCGCGCTGGACGCCGGCTGCCCGTTCGTGAACCTGACACCCAGCCTCGGCGCGACTTTCCCGGCGGCGAACGAGTTGGCCAAACTTCGCAAGGTGCCGCACCTCGGCCAGGACGCCAAGACCGGCGAGACGCTGCTGAAGTCCGTCCTCGCGCCGATGTTCCTGAAGCGGAACCTGAAGGTGCTGAGCTGGGTCGGGCACAACATCCTCGGCAACCGCGACGGGCTGGTGCTGAACGACCCGGCGAACAAGTCCAGCAAGGTGAAGTCGAAGGAGGCGCTACTCGGCGAGATGCTCGGGTATCAGCCGCAGTCGCACGTCAGCATCGAATACATCGAATCGCTGGACGACTGGAAGACGGCGTGGGACCACATCCACTTCGAAGGCTTCCTCGGCGTGAAGATGACGCTGCAATTCACCTGGCAGGGGTGCGACAGCCTGCTCGCCGCCCCGCTGGTGATCGACCTGGCCCGACTGGCGGCGCTCGCCCACCGCAAGGGGAGTTGCGGCACCTTCACCCCGGCCGCGTGTTTCTTCAAGTCCCCCCTCGGGGTGGCGGAACACGACCTCGGCACGCAGTTCGGGTTGCTGGAGGGATATTTAAGTTAAGAGGAACGCGGAGGACGCGGATTCGAGCGCGGATGAAGAGAGGATCAGAATAAAAAATGGGTTGAAGGCACCCGCGGGATTACGCCCATGAAACACGAACAACTGACGGAGCGGATCATCGCGGCGTTTTATCATGTCTACAACGCCCTCGGCTGGGGCTTCCTGGAGAAGGTGTATCACAATGCCCTACTGCACGAGTTGCGCAAACGCGGACTTCGAGTCGAGACCAAAGTGAAGTTCGACGTGTATTACGACGGAGAGCTTGTGGGCGAGTATTTCGCGGACATCGTGGTCGAGCAACTCGTGATCCTCGAATTGAAGGCAATGGAGAATCTCGCCCCCGAACACGAGACGCAACTGGTCAATTATTTAAAGGCGTCGTCTGTGGACGTGGGCCTGCTTCTGAACTTCGGCCCGAAGCCACAGTTCCGGCGAAAGATCTTTGAAACGGCTCGCCTCAAATTGACTCCGCCCACTACGGCCGATATTCCTACCGACGAATCCGATGACCCGGCCGACAGTCTCTTTCAATAATCTACTCTGATCCTGTCTTCATCCGCGCTGGAATCCGCGTCCTCCGCGTTCCTCTGAAATATAGAACGGTGTGTACTATGCAATTAGCGTTCAGCACCAATGCGTACCTCAACTTCTCCTTCCCGGAGACGGCCCGGCGGTTGGCCGGCATCGGCTACGCCGGGCTGGAACTGATGGCCGACGTGCCGCACGCCTGGCCCGCGTATCTGCTGGCCGAGCAGAAGCAGGCCATCCGCGACGCCATGTCCGCGAACCAGTTGCACTTCAGCAACGTGAACGCCTTCATGATGCATGCCGTCGATGACAAGCGGCAGAAGTACTGGCACCCGAGTTGGATCGAGCCGGACCCGCACTACCGCCGGGTGCGCGTCGAGCACACCAAGCGGGCGCTAACATTGGCGGCGGAACTCGGCGCGCCGTGCGTCACCACCGAACCGGGCGGGCCGCTGGAAGGGCGGACGTGGAACGAATGCTTGAAGCTGTTCGTCGAGGAGTTGAAGCCGGTCGTCGAACACGCCGAGAAGGTGAAAGTCCCACTGTTGGTGGAGCCGGAACCGGACCTCTTGATTGAGACCGCCGATCAATATTTGGAGTTCGCCAAGCACATTCAGTCGCCGTACTTGGGGTTGAACTTCGACATCGGGCACTTCTACTGCGTGAAGGACGACCCGGCCGACACGGTGCGGAAGCTGGCCCCGCTCATCGGGCATGTGCATCTGGAAGATATCGCCGCCACGCGGGTGCATCATCACCTCGTCCCCGGCGAAGGCGTCATCGACTTCCACGCGACGTTGAAGGCGCTGAAGGAAGTGAAGTATGACGGCTGGGTGACGATTGAGTTGTATACATATCACGAGAACCCGGACGTCGCCGCGACCACCGCCCGCGAGCGGGTGTTGAAGATCGCCAGCGACGTCGGGGTGGTGTTCGACTGATGTCTTCGCGGCGAGTTCACGAGCCGCGCATGGGCGAGTAGCGCGGCTCGTGAATTCGCCGCGAAGAGGGGTGGTTGGTTACTGGGGTTCGTCGCAGATCAGCGCATCGCCGTGTGCCGCGCGAAGATTGTCGATCCACTCCCGTGAAAATGGATTCCCCGTCACGTCCAATTCCAACGGGGAAAACCGTTTTGCGGTACAGAGTAGATGCGCGTCAAAGTCGTCGAGGAAACAAGACCTCAACCGAAGTCGCTTGACACCCCGAAGCAGCGGTTCTGTTCGGGAATGGTCGAGGAAACTTATTCGATACTGACTACGCCACGACCGATTCGATACGTCCAACGTCGTCAGTCGCTGAAAATGCGGGCTTTGCACCACGTCGATCAGTTCTGCTGCGGTTCCCATCGTCACCCGGAGTTCGTTCACCGGGCAGCGGGCGAACAGCTCCTCGGCCTTCTGCACGAACCACGCGGCGGGCATCCACACGCACTCCACGAAGCCCCGGCGGAACAACCCGTGGCTGCGCGGAGTGAACAGCGGTTCGCCCTTCTTTTTCAAGGGCGCGAGCCACGCCGGGCCGTGCTTCTCCCGCAAGTACCGCTCGCGCAGTTCCAGCGCCGCCTTCTCCTTCTCGTCTTCGAAGTGGCCGCCGGCCAGCGCGCACTGCACGCGAATGAACTCAGCCCGTGTGGCGTCGCCGTTCTCCTCGATGAAGTCGGCGTACACCAACCGGGGCAGGTCGGCGTCCGGATGCGCCAGTACGCCGGCGAGCAGTGCGTCGTGATCGCTCATGAAAATTCTCCAGCACTTTCCAGAGTGATATTCGTAGTCCGGCGATCAGTCGGCTGGTTGCAACAGGGCACCAGTCGGGGTATCTTCGACAGGAGACCGAACAACAACAATGTCGAGGCGACGAAAATGACTGCCTGTCTCTTGCTCCCGCTGGTATTCCTGGCGGGTGATGCCGACTTCGCACCGGACCAGAGCCATCTGCCCGCCGCGCCCCCGAAGGGTGCGATCGTGCTCCTCGACGGCCAGGGGAAACACTCGTTCCTGAGCATGACCGGCGAGGCGATCAACTGGCCGATCCAGGACGGCGTCATCACCTCGACACCGAAGGGGAACCGGAACCACATCGTCTCCAAGCTGCACTTCCGGGATGCCGACATCCACGTCGAGTTCCTCCTCCCGGAAAAGGGACCGGCGAACAGTGGCGTCTACATCCACGGTAACTACGAGGTGCAGATTCTGAACTCGTTCGGCAAGGAGAACCCGACCCAAGACGACGCGGGGGCGGTGTACGGCTTCGCGAAACCGCTGGTGAACGCCTGCCGGAAACCGGGGGAATGGCAGGTGTTCGACATCCGGTACAAGGCCCCCCGGCGGAACGAGGCGGGGAAGATTGTCGAGAATGGCACTGTCACCGTCTGGTTCAACGGGAAGAAGGTGCAAAACGGGGCGTCGGTCGGAGAACCGAAATCGACGTTCCACCCGTTCCGGTTCGGCAACACGCCGTACCTGGACAAGATCCGGGACCAGCAAAAGAAAACGATGACCGGGCCGGTATTCCTCCAAGACCACAACAACCCGGTGAAGTTCCGCAACGTCTGGGTCGTTCCGTCCGATGACAAGGCGTTCGTGTACGACCCGAAGGGGAAGTGAGCAGTAGCGCGGAGTAACCTCACCGGCGTTGGAGCCGGTGGGGATGAGCCAGCAGAATTGGGTGCCAGGTGCAGGGCAGTTCAGCGATTGAAGAGAAGCAGACTGAACAACGAAGAGCACGACGCACACGAAGGGAAAGAACCGAGCAGAGCACACGGGGTGCGTCGTGTCTTTAATGGTTCAACATCTTGCCAACTTCAACCGATGACCAGCCCTAGATGCCGAGTGAACGCAAGACGAGGGCACGAAAAAATCCCGACCGCCCCTTTCGGGACGGCCGGGATTGGATCTCGGCAGGTCGGTGCGTGAGTAACGAGAGCGGGACATGTGGACCGGTAATGATACCGGTCTGGATTCCGATAAAGGAGGTGATCCAACCGCAGGTTCCCCTACGGTTACCTTGTTACGACTTAGTCCCAATCAAGAGTATCCGATTCGGCACCACTTAAGGCGACTTCGTCGGCTCCTCTCTTTCGTGGCTTGACGGGCGGTGTGTACAAGGCTCAGGAACACATTCACCGCGGTGTTGCTGACCCGCGATTACTAGCGATTCCAACTTCACGTAGGCGAGTTGCAGCCTACGATCTGA